>JBIILY010000111.1:0-5001 GCA_044338225.1 Chitinophagales bacterium | reverse complement strand
TACCCCAAGCAAACAATAAAATCATTATATCCTTGAGCTTCATACATTTTCATGATATGCCATAAAATGGGTTTACCTCCAATTTCTACCATTGGTTTCGGACGTGCCTCAGTTTCTTCCATAAGTCTTGTGCCTAAGCCGCCTGCAAATATTACAACTTTCATCTGTTTATTTTTAACAACCCCCTTTTATCTTAAACTTTTTTTCTTGATTTGTTGCTTTGAGTTTTACAATCATTTCACCTGAATATACAAGCATATCTTCTTCTTCCATACCATCAATTACCTCTACTATTCGCATAGTAATTGATACTGTAAAATTATCATTATTAAACTCTCTGGTATATTTTTGAGTTCCTTTTGTTTCATCTTTTGACAATAAAAGTTCTTCTTTATTATCTTCCACCCATATTTTTGCTTTCGTTTTGCCTATTACCATTTTGGGCTCTATTACCATAGCCACTATTGAATTATCATTTTCTACTTCCAAGCTATCAGCTATCACGTTATTGGATCTAAAAAAATACGCACAATATCCGCCTTCTAGCAATTCGGGCGTTTGATCATAAAATACTTCTGTCATATCCCAATCTTTAGGAATTTCATTCTGTTTATCTTCATTGGAATTACATCCAAATAATATTAACAACAAAAAAAGTACACTTACTTTATACATAAGAATCTTCGAATTATTATAATTATTGAAGTTTCAAAAATAGTAATTTTTTCCTTATCCTAAATATAAAAATATTTTTGAAGTAAAATATAGCTAAAAATAGCGCTATTAAAGAAAATAAAGCTTTATTTACCTATTATTTTTCCACTCGGCATATACTTTATCAGGGTTCTTGATAGAATGCCAAATCCATTCAAAATACAAATCACGTTTTTGTATTTCTTTTAATCCCCAAGAGACTTCACTTTCTCTTATTTTTTGAATAATGGGAAGACCTATCAAAGCAGCAGCTACGGAGACGTTATAACTTTCGGTAAATCCGTACATAGGAATTTTTAAAAATCCATCGGCCAAAGCTATTGCTTCCTCCGAGGCACCACGATGCTCATTTCCCATCACTACCGCTATAGGTTTATCCAAAGGCACTTCATGAGGTAAAATTGCTGAATCAAAATGAGAAGAGGTCGTATAGACTCGGTACCCTTTTGATTTCAAATCTTTGATACAATCTACGGTAGTTTCTGGTTGAGGATAATTGTATATATGCGACCAATTAAATGCACCTCGTGTAATGGTTCTATTTTTTTTAAGTGCTTTATCAAAAGGGATATTATAAAAATCTTGCAATCCAAAACATTCCGAAGTCCTCACAATGGCATGCACATTATGTTCATCCAATAACTGCTCAGCTACAAAAGTTATGTATTGAGTTCGCATTTCTATCATACAAAGGATAAAAACAATGTCCATGATGCAAATAATTTTTAATATACGTATTAAAACCAAAAACAGAAAAGGCAAATATATTAACTATACTAAAGATTAAGGCTATTTTCAGTAAATCTTTATATTTTTTTTGATAAAGAAAATATAATCCAATAAAAATTTGAAATATTACTATATAAACCAAGGCTGTAATCTTAATATTCACAAAATAAAAAGTTAAAAAACTCATGCCCCATAAATACTTCTTAGCCCCCCATTTAATATATGAAAAGAAAAATACAAATAATAAACAAATTGAACAGCTTATTTGATAATCAATTAAAGTAGAATGATATGAATTTAGAAAGATTGGATTTATAGCTACCAAAAAAGCTACTATGTATGAGATATGAACACTTAATTTAAATTTTATAATAAATTCTTTAATAAAACCAAAGGTTATTACGGCCCAAATTAAATTAATAATTTTTAAAATTTTAATATCTCCAATCATAGAATATAAATATCCTCCAAAAATCCATGCTGATTTTGCAAAATGATTGTAAACAATATCTAAAATTTGATTTTCTTGAAAATGATCATATACTGGATTCCATCCATTTGCTATTTTATACATAGCTTCTGTATGATACATTTGCCCATCATACGAATAATCAAAAAAGAAAAAAGAAAATAATCCAAAACCAAATAATATACATGCAGCTTCAATAAAAAACCTAATTTTTTTAACAAAATATATCGAAATACATATATAAATCAAAGAAAGCATCCATGATAAATCTCTAGAAACAGAGAAATGAAAAAAACTTAATATTACAAATGAAGTATAGATAAATAATATCCATGACAATAAGAAAACTGATAATTTTTCAAATTGAAATTTCATAAAGGGATGTAATATTTTTTGTAAAATCATTTTTTTATTTAATTAAGCTATAAAATATTTTAGGAAATTCATTATTTCTAATACAATAGTTAATTCAATTAAAAATTTACCCTTTCTTCTTCTATCACCAAAGGTCTCTTCTGCACCATAGTATGAATAGATCCAATATACTCTCCTAATATACCTATAAAGAATAATTGAACCGATGCAAAAAAGAAAATACCAATAACTGTAGGTGCATTACCCGCTGGATACTCATACCAAAAAACCAATTTCAAAATTAGATAAATAAATGATATAATAAGGCTGAATGCAGACATGCTAAAACCTAAAAATGTGGCTATACGCAATGGAATTTTGGAATGACTTGTAATACCAAGCATTCCAATATCATACAAAGTATAAAAATTATTTTTGGTAATTCCTCGTTTTCTCAAGGGTTGTTTAAAATGTACTATAGCTTTTTCAAACCCTACTTCACTAATTATACCCCTAAAATATGGATAAGGATCGTCGAATTGTTTAATAATATCTATAATTTTTTGATCAAACAATCCTGTTCCCGTAAAATTTTCTATTAACTTGGTATCCGATAATTTATCTACCATTTTATAGTAGAGCTTTCGAATATTATAAAACAGCCATGATTCTTCTGCCTGATTTTTCACTGCTATAGAAATCTTATAACCCGCTTCCCAATTTTGTATATGTTTTTCTATAAGCTCAGGAGGGTCTTGAAAATCAGAAGCCATGAGCATCACTGCGTCCCCTTTTGCAGCAAATAATCCATTAACAGGAGATTTGATATGTCCAAAATTCCTAGAATTTACAATTAATTTCACTTGTATATTATTCTTACAAATCTCTTTAACTATTTCAACGGTATTGTCGGTAGAGGCATTATCTATAATAATGTGCTCATAGTCATATTTAACACTAAACTTAGACATTTCCATTTGAATAGCCCCTATCAATAATCCAATATTTTCGGATTCATTATAGGTCGGAGTGACAATACTTATTAATTTTTTCATTACTAATTTTTACTACTTTCAACGTTTTATACAAGTTAATTTATACAAGATTACTTTAAGGTTTTACTATAGAAATATATAGTTTAATATATTTTTATGTTCCTTCTATTTCTATTGGTTCAGCAAATGGTTCCATTTCAGAAATTGGTCTTCCAAATGCAATTTTGGGATATACATTTGTTTTTAAATCTATTTTAACTTGAAGTAAAAATGGTTCTTCTAGAAATTCAAACATTTTAGACAACCCTTTTTCTATTTCCTCTTCATTTTCAATAGAAAATGATTTAATCCCGTAGGCTAATGATATTTCTTCAAAATTTGGTGCATTGTACCCCCATACTGTACTTTGATATCTACTGTCAAAATAACTATCTTGAAATTGACGAATCATCCCAAGTGATTGATTATTTAAGATGATAATTTTTATTGGAATATTTAATCTTTTAATTGTTTGTAATTCTTGTATGTTAAGTTGAAAACCTCCATCTCCTGAAATACTTACAACAACCTTTTTTGATGCAAAATAAGCTCCAATAGCTGCTGGTAAAGAGTACCCCATTGCTCCCATACCCCCAGATGTAATAAATCTTTGAAAAGTTTTTAATCTAAGTGATTGTGCAACCCACATTTGGTGACTTCCAACATCGGCAGTATAAATTCCTACATTTTTAGAGTCAACATGTTTAGATAATTTTTCAATAAATTTATTAGGATTAATTCCAATTATATTTTGTAATTCTGTTACATCTGACCATTTATTTTTCAAAATTGTAATATAATTTTTCCATTCTTGATTATTGAAAATTTTATCCGAAGGAATATTTTTTATAGCTCTTTCTAAAAAATTAGATGCATTGTCAACTATACTTATACAATTCGATAAACGATTATTGATTTCATTCTCATCTATATCAATATGATATATTTTTTTATTAGACATAAAACTATCAATATCTGCTCCAGTTTGCCTAATATCTAATCTACTTCCGAGTACAATTAATAAGTCTGATTCTCCAATTGAAATATTTGCCCAACGATTTCCATAAGTTCCAATCATTCCAACGTTTAATTCTTCCTCTTCATAATTATGAATTTTTCCTAATAAAGAATAAACTATCGGAATGTCTGTTTTTCTGCTAAAGTCTATTAATTTTTCTACTGAATTAGAAACTACAATGCCTCTACCAGATAATATTAAAGGTTTTTTAGCACAATTTATTTCTTTATAAAATTCTTTCCAAAATTCTTCTTTTAATTCTGTATTTGAATTTGTAGCAATAATAACTTCTTTAATATCTTCATTTAAAATATTCAAATCTTGTGACTGAATATTCATAGGTATATCAATTAATACTGGACCAGGTCTACCTGAAATGGCAATCTCAAATGATTTAGATAAGATATCTATTACTTCGTCTGCAGATTTTATTTGAAAACATGCTTTTGAGATTGGTTGAGCCATTGACACCATATCTGTCTCTTGAAAACCAAGTTGACGAATTTTCCTGTCTCCTTTTTGTTCTTTTTGATTTACTTGACCTGTTATAAATATAGCAGGCACCGAATCAAAAAAGCAACTTCCTATACCTGTAAGTAAATTTGTTGCACCTGGCCCACTTGTTGCAAAAGCAACGGAAATACCATTGTTTTTCGACCTGGCAAATCCATCAACTGCAAAAG
>JBIILY010000110.1:0-5011 GCA_044338225.1 Chitinophagales bacterium | reverse complement strand
ATTTGGAACAGTTTGTAAAACAATTGATTCGAACCTTTGAAGGCATTTTTACAATTGAGCGAGCAGTGGATTTGGATTATTTTGCTAGAAAAAACCATTATGAACTAAAAGATGTAGTTTCCAATTTGAAACAATTGGAATCGAAAGACTTTTTGACCTATAAATCGGCTTCAAATGCGCCAATTATTGTGTTTTTTGAATCTAAGCAGGCAAAGGCCAAAATGGCTTTGAATCATGGCCTTTATATTCAACGAAAAGAAAAATACTTAAATCAGTTATCGGCTGTAATCGATTTTTTGAATCTAAAAGATACATGTCGTAGTGTCTTTTTAATGCATTATTTTGGTGAAAATACAAATCGTTCTTGTGGACAATGTGATATTTGCCTTTCTAAAAAGGAAAATACATATAAAGATATTTATATTGAAATTAGAAAAAACATTTTGGAAAAAATGGACAAAAACATTTTTTTTGATATGGAATTTATCAAAAAAATAAATCCAAAAATAGACATTAAACTTATTAGAAAAGTAATTGATAGGATGCTTGAAATTGGGGAATTGGAAAAAGGGGTAGGCGAGACCTTTCGAAAAATTATCTAAAACAATTCCAATTGAATAAATTGCTTTGTCTCAGGTTTTGGAGTTGGCTCTTTTTTATTTTTTTTAACTTTTGGCTTTTCTTCTGATACAATTTCTTCTTGTAATGGAGCCTCAATTTCGCTGTTAAATTGAAAATCTATTTCTGATTCCTCTACAATTTCATCTTGATAAACCTCGTCCAATACGATATCTTCGATACGTTTTTTGGTAGAATGCGTCTGCTGACGAATTGGCAATTGATACGCCTCTTTGTTTACATCTAATTTAACAAATTTAATTTCGGTATCTTCATTTACTACAATATCCAATTGCTCTTCAGGTTTTAACGTTTTTGAGGATTTAGTAGTTTTTAGTTCAACGACAATGGAATTCAACATGCTAGGATTTTCTATGATTTCTTCTAAGAAAATATCTCCTGTAGCTTTTATATTTTCCAGCAATGGAAATAATTTTACGCCTTTATCAGTAAGTGAATATTCTACACGAGGCGGTACTTCGCGGTATACTTCTTTTTCAACCAAGTTGAATTTTTCAAGTGAACGCAACTCTTTCGAAAGCATTCGGGGTGTGATGCCTTCAATATTTATCAATAAATCCTTGAATCTTTGTGTATTAGAGAATAATTGGTCGATTATAATTAATCGCCATTTTCCTCCAAGAAATTCATTGTAGGCTTTTATTGAGTTTAAAGTTGCATTATACTTCACTTGACAAAAGTTAAAATATTTTAAAGTGCAATTTTAAGAAAAAAAAATAAGATGGAAAGGAATTTATTCAGTATTTTTTAATAACTCCAAAATTTGTTGAAAATATATGGATAACTTTTGAGAAGTCTTTGGAGATTGTTGCAAAATTTCTATTTGGAAAAGCCAATGTGCTACAATACTATTATTTCCTTTTGGCAATTTGCTGTTAAGGTCAAGGCTCAAATCATTTTTTTCGGCTATAAATTCAAGATCTTCAACGGTATATACTACGCCATTATCCGAAGGGGTAAAATAAAAAATAATATCATCTTCGTACACCATTTCATTGTGATAGCAGTGTTCTTTGGTCAAACAAAGCAGTAATTTGTCATATACAGGCATCCCAAAAATAGATAAATCCATGCGTTCTGCTACCATTAAATAGAGCAGCGCTAAGGCATTCAAGTTGATTTTTCTTGAAGCGATAATGGAATTAAAATTATAAGTAAATAATGATTCGGTATAGTCGATAAAAAACAACTCGGCAATAGACTTATTGAATATATTGTAGATTTCTACTGGCGTTGTTTGCCAAGTAATTTGTGATTTGATATTCTGGCATAAATTCTCAAAAAATCTTTCATTATTATGAAATTCACTTTTGCCAAAAATTAAATCATTCAAATCAAGAACAAAAGGAATTAATTTGAAATTAGAATCCTTTAAATTGATAATCAAGCTAGTAAGGAAATGGTCTAGTTTTAAATCCTCATGTAATTTTTCCAGAGTTGTAGCTAGTTCGGGTCGAATTTCTTGAAAAGTAACTATTTCTTTAGAAAAAACTTCAAAACGATAGTAATCCAAGTCTAAAATTTGTTTTTTTAGAATGGGATACAACGAATCGTCGTCTAATAAATTCAAAATACTTTCTAAATGTTGTCTCAGAACGTTATAATTTTATGCAAAGTTAAAATCTATCAACGAACTAATTTATAGCAATTTATACAATCGTTAAAAAGTGTAATAAAAAATGGACGATTTTTTATATTTTTAGAAGACTATATTGTCTATAAGCCTTATATTGCCTACAAATGCCGCAATAAGTACAACATAGCTTTGGGATTCATTCCAATCTTCAATTTGAACTGAAATATCATTTTCTGGGCTTATTTGGAGGTATTCGAGGCGAATAAGCGGATGCGTTAAATATTGTTTTATAGCAATTTTACGAATCATCTCAGGCGTGTCCTTCCCCTTTTGGCTTTGAATAAAGCGCAGTGCTTTGGATAGATTGAGTGCAATTTCTTTTTCTTCGTCATTAAGACGAGTATTTCTACTACTCATAGCCAATCCATTCGCTTCGCGAAGTGTTGGACAACCAAAAGCTTCAATAGGTAATACTTTTTGTTTGATTAATTCTTTGATAACCAATACTTGTTGGTAATCTTTTAATCCCAAAAAGACTTTGTGAGGTGCTACAATTTGAAATAACTTGTAGACAACCGTTACGACACCATCATAATGTCCGGGTCTTTTTTCTCCTTCCAAGACATTATTTAAAACAGATAAATTGATTTGAATTCTTTCATCCAAGCCATTTTCATATATTTCCATTGCTTGTGGCGCAAAAAGAATATCACATTTTGTAGTGTTTAGTTTTTCTATATCCGCTTCCAAATTTTGAGGGTATTTTTCAAAATCTTTGGGATCATTGAATTGAGTAGGATTTACAAAAATGCTCATCACGGTAATATCACAAGTAGCTACACTCGCTTCTATCAATGATAAATGTCCCTGATGGAGCGCACCCATTGTGGGCACAAATCCTATTGTTTTTCCTGAATTTTTATATGAAGCAAGTAAATGGCTCAGTTCTGTTTTGGAATGAATTACAATCATCAAAGGAAGTTATGATTAGTTAGTTTTTTTCTTTCTAAAGACCAAAAATGCGAAAAGAAATATAAAAAAAATTCCCAATCTAATATAAAGGTATGTATGGGATGGACTGAGTTCATTCAATTTACTCTTTACTATTTTATTTTGTGGATCGAGCGTTTGTGCAGCTTTTAAATCTTGAATGGCACTATCTTTTCGGCCTAATTTCTCCAATATAATGGCTCTATTGACATAGAAGTTTGAATATTTGGGATCTAAGAAAATAGCGGTGTTGAATAGCTCCAAAGCATGGCTTGGATTGCCGCGCAATAACTGATTTTTCCCCCAATTTGCAAAGAATTTAGCTTCTTTTGAATTTAATTTTACCGCATTTTTAAAACAAAACTCAGCACTATCATAATGTTTTAGTTCCATAAAAGTCAATCCCAACATATTCCAAGATGCATAATCATTGGGTTGTAATCCCAAAACGCCTTTAAATATAATTTTTGCTAGATTGTAATCTTGTTCGTCAAAAGCAATTTGAGCACGGTAATAACC
Organism: Chitinophagales bacterium; assembly: GCA_044338225.1. Taxonomy (GTDB): domain Bacteria; phylum Bacteroidota; class Bacteroidia; order Chitinophagales; family JADJOU01; genus CHPMRC01. The sequence goes on along the minus strand of JBIILY010000110.1, from coordinate 1,287 downwards.
ACAATGATCATTTTGATTATTAAACATTACACAGCTATCAAGCATTTTTTTTGCTTGAATATAGTCTTTTTGCTGGTAGAAATAGGTTCCCAAAGCCATAAAGGTATCGGACTTATTCGTTGCAAATATGAATTGACTGAAAGAAAATAGAAAAATAAATATAATTTTTTGCATAGGCCACAAAAATACTATTTTTTTGAATATATAGGCATTATAAATATTTGCTTCCTTCTTTTATGGAAAGAGGAGATAATAGAGCAAGATTTTCTTGTATGAAAGCGCGAACAGCGTTGGGATTGGTCTTTGAATATTCCCGCAACGCCCATCCAATCGCTTTTCGGATGAAAAATTCTTTTTCATGTGCCAATTCTTTACATATATAAAAGAGGAAATCGGCATCGGTATCTTTTTTGTACTTTAGCTGAAATATAATGGCACATCTTCTTAGCCAGAAATTAGGTTCGTCTATCCAGCCTTTTATGGTTTCTCTAGCTTCGTTGCTCTGCGCAGCTATTGCGCCCAGATGATGCGAAGCGATAATATCTACAATATCCCACCAATCACTTTTTTCTACCCATTGACGAAGTACTTCTAGGTCGTCTTTTACATAGAATTTTTTGTAGCCTTCAAGTGCTTTGAATCCAATATACCACATTTCTCTTTCATTATATTTTGTACATTCGATACAAAATTGAAAGGATTCTTTTTTGGCAATTTTTCCATGTTTGGCTTCAAATTCAGAAACTAATTTTTTGATATCATCGCGCATCAATCCAATGAATTCAAATCGATTGCGCATATATTGAGCTTGCTTTAGAGCAATTTCTTTATTTACATGTAGTTTCAAAAAAAGATATAAATCTTCGGTATATTTTTTAATATTCATTAGGGGGAAATTATAAAAAAAGCCGCCTTAGATACTAAGACGGCTCGTAAAATTATAAAATAATTTTTGATTATTTCAAACCAAAGTTTTTAGAAATTCCTATTTCTACAGATTTTCCAAAATTTGCGTTTAATGTATTTACTTTTGTGTTAGCACCTACACTTGTGTAAGATAGTTCACCAAAAGAAAAATTAAGTGCAAAACTTTTGCCTATATTTACCATTACTGCGGGTTTGATGCCAGCAGAATAGCCTTTATAATCATTACTAGCAGATACATATCCTACTTTTGCATCAGCAAAAAGAGAAAACATGTCTGATAATTTTGTAGTATAACGCATAAATGGTCCCATGTTGATTCCGTTGGTAGTTCCATTGCTGCTGTATTCTGCAAATCCTCCA
>JBIILY010000109.1:0-5036 GCA_044338225.1 Chitinophagales bacterium | reverse complement strand
AAAATAAAGGATCAATATGTAATTTTGCCCAATAATGGGATTGTTTCCATTATTGATTATCTCGATTATACTTCTAAAAAATACATCGTTCAGGTTGAAAAACCCGAGCAGCTCAACTGGGTTCAATTCTCGATTATGGTTATGGCAGAAATTTGCAATTCCATTCAAAAAAATACGGCTTTAGACGAAATTGGAACGTTTACCAATAATTATAAGCTCAGTTTTCCGCTCTCAAACGGACTTCAAATAAATGATAATTACATTTATTATCGCATAATTTATATAGATAGCTATTCCAATGCCGTTACCAATTTACATATCGATGATTTTCGAGAACATGTTGGGAATAAGCCATTTAAAACATCTTTAATGGGGAAATATATGATTGAAAAAGTTTCCAAAAATTATCAAGATGTAGATGAATCCAGCTATGTGGGAGGTATTTTCAACGATTTAGGTTTTTTTGAAATCTTTTTAAGCATTGGCGAATTGTGTTCTCAGCTCAAAATAACTAAAAAATCGGCCATCAAACTCAAGTTAGAATATTAATATACCAGATGATACGCATTGTTAAATTAACCATATTATCCTCCGAAACCGATACCTTTAAAACTTTTTTTAAAGAGCACCACGCCACCATTACTTCTTTTGAAGGATGCAACAGCGTCAAATTGGTTCAATCTATCGACAATCCGTGCATTTTCTTCACCATCAGCGACTGGAATGGCCCCGAATACCTCGAAAAATACCGCACAAGCGAAACTTTTAAAGAAATTTGGGCTTTTGCTAAATCTCTTTTTGCGGATAATGCTGAGGCTTGGAGTACGGAAGAGTTTTAAATCTCCCCCATTATCTCCTTCCAGTCCTTATGCGTATTTTCGTTGAATTGAAATTCTATAATTTGTCGGGTTGTGGTATGGAGTAATGCTGAAATGTTTTCTTGTTCAAGCGTATCGAATACATGATAGGCCGCGTTTGATATTTTAGCAAAATATTCAAAGTGCTGTTGGTGTGGTGTAGCTATAGCATTCCAGGCGTTTTGGGAAAAATCGGGGTGGATATTATCAAATATTTTACCACCAAAATTGTTCAAAACAATCACCGTCATCGATTCTATTTCATTCATAGCCAAAAAAGAATTGACTTCATACATGGCGGATATATCGCCCAATACACAAATAACGTGTTCATTTGGATTGGCTTTTTTCCAGCCTATAGCCGAAGCCAATACGCCCTCTATCCCACTCGTACCTCTATTGCTGATATGTTTTAAATCGGGTCTTTCGTGCCACATACTCCAGCCTCCATAGCGTATCGCAGAGGAATTTCCCCAGAAAATAGTGCTGTTTTGAGGTGCTTGAGCTACAAGGGTATTGCATATTTTATATTCGGAGTATTTTGCAAGTTCCAAATATTTTTTTAGATAGCTTTTACTTTCAATTTCTTTATTTCTCCAATACAACTTTAATTCTTTACTTGTAAAACTATCTTCTATTTTAATAAGATTTTTTAATATTAAGCTAAAATTATTTGACAATATAAAAAAGAAATTATTGGAGATATTATTCCATGTTCTAAGGTACTCCGCTATATCTATATGCTGAATTTGAGGGTTTGATTTGAAAAAATTTCGGGCTCTTTTTGAAATCATAGCACCTCCTATAGTAATAAGCACATCGGGCTTATACATTTTGGGAACGGTTCCCGAAAATACATGATCTACTCTGGATAGAAAATCTGGCGCTATACAATTGCTGTTTATTTCGGTAAAAACAAGCACTTGATCCCATTTCGCTAATTCCTCAAGCGTTTGTTTTAAGGAATCATTCGGTAGCAATTCAGATACATAAATAGCTATTTTGGATGATGGTGCAATTATTGGAAGTTCTACAGTATTCCATTCGTTTATAGATAAATGAAAAGAAGGCAAAGCAGTATCAACGGTATGATATAAAGGCTCCGAAAAAGGAAAATTAAAGTGAATAGGCCCCTTAAAATCATTGTGAACTATATCGTCAAACAAATGCTGGGCCTCCTGCAACGTAATTGTTTCTTCTAATTGAACCGAACGTGTGATATAGTTTTTATATATTTCTAGCTGATGGATGGTTTGATTTTCGCCCTTTCCCTCCCATCCTGTAGGTCTATCGGCCGTAAAAATCCACAAAGGTATATTTTGATAATAGGCTTCTACTATGGCTGGTGCAAAATTCAGCACCGCAGAACCCGACGTACAGACCAGCACAACAGGTTTTTGTTTATTTTTAGCCATTCCCAAAGCCATAAAAGCGGCTACTTTTTCATCAAAATAGGATGTGATATCAAAAAAAGGATCTGCTGTAAAAGAAAGGATAAATGGCGCATTTCTAGAGCCTGGACAAAGCACTACATCCGAAATTTCTTTTTGCTTGAGAAAAGAAAGTATGTATTGAACGCTTTTTTTATCCGAAATCATATTGTATTATCCTATTCCCAATAAATCTTTCATACCAAACACCCCATTTTTGCCATACAAAAACTCGGCAGCTCTTACGGCTCCTATCGCAAATCCTTTGCGGCTAAAAGCGGTATGTTTTATTTCTATGGCATCTATATCCGACTGATAATTGACGATATGCGTACCCGGCACATGTTCTTCACGCAAGGCTTTAATAGCTATTTCAGAAGACTTAGATGCGGTATCCAATGCCCAAGCATCAAACGAATTGCTCGAAAGCGAAATTAAATCTTGAGCGAGTTTGATAGCGGTACCACTAGGCGCATCTTTCTTTTGTGTGTGATGAATTTCCGTCATATCCATTTGATATTCAGTATAAGGCTGCATCAAAGCATTTAATTTCTTGTTCAATTCAAAAAACAAATTGACTCCTATGCTATAATTGGGCGAAACAAAAAGGGATTTTCCTTCTTTTTGTGCCATAGCATCGGCTTCTTCTGTATTCCAAGAGGTCGTTCCCACCACTACAGGCACATTGGCTTCAAAACATTTTTTTACATTATTAAAAGCAGCATTGGGTTCGGTAAATTCTATTGCTACATCGGCATTTTTAAGATTTTCAACGGTAAATTCATTTAGATTTTCTTCTCCTATTTTCAAGACCACTTCATGTTTGCCTTCATGGAGTATAATCTGCTCTATTTCTTTCCCCATTTTGCCGTAGCCTATCAATGCAATTTTCATTTATTTAAATTTTTATAATACTTTTTGAATGGGTTTATTTTTCTTTTTTATCAAATACGAAAAGGTAAGTCCTCCGCCAAAAGCATAACTTTGTGGAAGTTCTATGACGCTAGGCTGTACTTGCATTGTCAAATTGTCGCTGACATCAAAATTCATCAAATGTGCATCGATGGTTGCATCTATAATATTGATTCCATAAAATAGCACACCCAAAACCAATGCTAAATCGCGATTGTTTCTATAATTATTTTTATATTGCGTTACTTGAGACAGATTGGTACTGCCTTTGTAGGCGATATTATTGGTAGAAACCGTGTCTAGCAACGTTAAATAGGATGTTTTGGCACTTTGATATTCGGAATTATTGGCAAAATACATATAAGTAAATGTAGCCAATCCTGCCCAAACAATAGGCGCTTTCCAATACTTCTTATTATATATTTGTCCTGCACCGGGAACTATAGCGGATAAAAAAGCTGACCGAGCCGGTCGTGGTTTGAAAACCTCTACTTTTTTAGAAAAAGAATCTTTGAGAAACAAGGTTTTTAATTTACTACTATCCTGTGCATACAAACTGCATGTACCGAGTAGAAAAAAAAGTAAAAAAATGCGCATTTTTAAGCTTATTTTACAATCAATTCGATAATACGAGCCAATTCGTCTTCATTATGAAAAGGAACTACAATTGAGCCTTTGCCATTATTATTTTGAATAGATACTTTGGTTCCTAATTCTGAAGATAATTCATCTTGCCATTGTCTGATTTCAGGGCTCACTACTTTATTAGAAGTAGGTTTTTTATTCTTTTTAAATTCAAGACGATTCGCTACCAAAACTTCGGTTTGACGCACGCTCAAGCTTTTTTCTACCACTTCATTGAAAATGCTCAATTGCATATCAATTTCGTCTACTCCAGCCAAGGCTCTCGCATGTCCCATAGAGATTTTATCTTCTCTTACCGCCACTTGAATATCAGGAGGTAATTTTAGCAAACGAATATAGTTGGAAATCGTAGATCGTTTTTTACCTACACGCTCCGCCAGTGAATCATGGTTCAACTCGCACTCATCTATCAATCGTTGATAATTCATGCCAATTTCTATAGCGTTGAGCTCTTCGCGCTGAATATTCTCTATCAAAGCCATTTCCAAGGCTTCTTGATCATTGGCCGTACGGATATAAACAGGCACTTCTTCCAATCCTGCAAGCTTAGAGGCACGTAATCTTCGCTCGCCCGAAATCAATTGAAATTTATCTTTTGACAATTCACGAACGGTCAACGGCTGAATAATACCATGAATTTTGATAGAACTCGCCAATTCATTCAATGCGTCTTCGTCAAAATTGACACGAGGCTGAAACGGATTCACTTCAATAGCATGAATCGAAACCATAGATGTACTAGAACCTTTTGGATTGTTCAATACCGAGTTTTTGTCTAACTCTCCATCATTGATTTCATTATCAATTTCGCCCAACAAGGCTCTTATTCCTTTTCCTAATTCTCTTTTTTGATTCATTTTGGCCATACTCATATATTTAAATCTACTATTTTTTTCTATTATTTTGCTTCTTTTACTTTTTCGTTATTTTCTACCAATTCTTTAGCCAAACTTAAATAGTTGGCAGCCCCTTTACTCTCAATATCAAAAGCAATAACGGGTTTTCCAAAGCTTGGCGCTTCGCTAATTTTTGAATTTCTATGAATAATGGTTTTAAATACAAGCGAATCAAAATGTTGTTTTACCTCATCCACTACTTGATTGCTCAATCGTAGACGCGAATCGTACATCGTCAATAACAATCCTTCGATATCCAATTCTGGATTCAATCTTTTCTGAACTATTTTAACCGT
>JBIILY010000108.1:0-5045 GCA_044338225.1 Chitinophagales bacterium | reverse complement strand
CTACACTGATGCCTATTACTTCTATGCCCATTTTTACAAAATCTTCGTACCCATCTCTAAAACTACAAGCCTCTGCGGTACAGCCCGGCGTATTGTCTTTTGGATAAAAAAACAAAATATTGCGTTTGCCAGCCACTGGAAAGCTAAAGTCATTGCCATTGTGGTCTTTTATCGTGAATTGTGGTGCTTGAGAGCCTATAGTCAACATATCGTTCTTTTTTTTGGTTAATGTATTGCAAATGTAGTAGGAAATTTTAATATTTTAAGGTGTAATTCTTATTATATAATTTTTAAGAGGTTGGACGCCTTATGAAATCGTAAAATCGCCTTGAAAAAAATAAATTAGATTAATTTGCTTTATGCTACTTTTGCTTATATTTTAATCTATGAACCTACGTATTTTAGTTTTTGCTTTGTGTCTTGTTTTTAATGTACAGGACAGTTTTTCGCAGCAAATCAGTGTTCTCACTTGTGGGAAAGGAGAAGAGATTTATAGCACATTTGGCCATTCGGCTATACGTGTTTTGGATACGGCTACCAAAACGGATGTGGTCTATAATTATGGCATGTTTGAGTTTTCGGATCCCAATTTTATCCCTAAATTTATCAATGGAAAACTCGATTATATGCTGGGGAAAGAGACCTTTGAAAATTTCATGTTTCAATATGAATTGAGCAAAAGAAGTGTATCGGAGCAGGTTTTGAATTTGACCCCAACCCAAAAACAAAAGCTTTTGACCTTCCTAGAATGGAATGTAAAAGAAGAAAATAAGTATTATCGATACGATTTTTTATACGACAATTGCGCTACCAAAATTATTCAAGTTTTGGAAAAAAACTGTCCTGGCATCAAAATTAATTTCTACAAAGAGGAAAAACCAAAAAGTTTTAGGCAATTGATTCATCATTATGCAAAAAATAGCGTGCCTTTTATCGATTGGGGTATGGATTTGGGCATAGGTGTCCGCACCGATAAGATAGCTACAGAAAGAGAATATTGTTTTCTTCCCGATTATGTAGCCAAGAGTTTGGATTTGTCTAAAAACAACGAAATAAATCAAAATTTAGTCATTCTCAGTCAGCCTATTTTGAATGGTTCCGCACCAAAGGAGATTAGTTTTTTTGAAAATACGCCGCTTATTCTAGGCTGGGTTTTACTCTTTTTGAGTTTTGGATTTGCACATACCGATTCATTGCCTTCAAAAATTTATAATACATCCATTTTTATACTTGCAGGATTAGGAGGTGTTTTATTGGGTTACGAATGGTTTTTTACCGAGCATTCGGTTACTAAATTTAATTTCAATATCCTGTGGCTCAATCCTTTGTTTTTGGTGTATGCATTTGTGTGGAATAGGCCCTCCAAGTTGCAATTACAGCTTCGCAAATTTTTGAGAACCAGTATTTTCCTAGTGCTTATCGTTCATTTTTTCACAGGTCAAAATTTCCATTTTGCCAGTGTATTGATGATGATAGCCCTTTTTGTACATCTGAAAAGTATTCATATTTTTTCAAATTCTCGTTCTTTTATCATTAGAAGTTAATATTTATATTCATGAAAATAGCCCTTTCCCAGCAAAATTATATTTTAGGCGATTTTGCATATAATTTAGAAAAAATTAAATCAAGTATTGATAAAGCCATTGCTAGTCAAGCGGACTTAATTGTATTTAGCGAATTGGCCATATGCGGTTATCCACCTACCGATTTTTTTGATATCAATGATTTTATCGAAAAATGCAATCAGGCAGTGGACGAATTGCTTCCATTGAGTCATCAAATTGGAATTTTGATAGGAAGTCCTACCAAAAATAAGAAGCTAGAGGGAAAGGATTTGTTCAATTCTGCTAGTATGTTGCATCAAGGGCAGCGAGTGGCTACGGTGCACAAAACCTTATTGCCTACGTATGATATTTTTGATGAATATCGTTATTTTGAACCTAATAAAACGTTTGAATGCGTTTCGTTTAAAGGAAAAAAAATCGCTATTACCATCTGTGAGGATATTTGGAATATTGGCAATGAAAATCCTATGTACGAGATTTCGCCTATGGATGAATTGGTAAAACAAGCACCCGATTTTATGATCAATCTGTCGGCGTCGCCTTTTTCGTTTTCGCATTCGGATGAACGCAAACAAATTGTAAAAGAAAATTGTCTTCGATATCAAATTCCTATTTTTTATTGCAACAGTGTAGGTGCACAAACCGAAATTATTTTTGATGGCGGCTCGCTGGTTTGCGATAAATTGGGTAATCCTATTGTAGAAATGAGCTATTTTGAAGAGGATTTTGCGGTGGTAGATAGCCAAAGTTTAGGATTGGAAAAAGAAATTCAACCGTTTAAGGATAAAAACGAACGCATTTACAAGGCCTTGGTTATGGGCATTCGGGATTATTTTGCCAAATCGGGATTTAAGAAAGCCGTTTTGGGCTTGTCGGGCGGTATCGATTCGGCGCTAACCTGTGTTTTAGCGGCCGATGCGCTTGGAAGCCAAAATGTATTGAGCGTCCTGATGCCTTCGGAATTTTCTACATCGCATTCTTTAGAAGATGCGCTCAACCTATGCAAAAATCTCAACAGTCCATATGAAATATTGGAAATAAAAGAAAATTTTGATTCTATTTTGGGAAATTTGAAACCCATTTTTGGAAATAGACCCTTTGATGTGGCCGAAGAAAATCTTCAAGCCCGAATTCGTGGGATGCTCCTAATGGCGGTATCCAATAAATTCGGTAATATTCTATTGAATACTTCCAATAAAAGTGAAATGGCGGTGGGATATGGTACGCTCTATGGCGATATGTGTGGTGGTATAGCGGTTTTGGGCGATGTATACAAGACCGAAGTTTATGAGTTATCGCGTTATATCAATCGATTGACCGAGATAATTCCAAACAATTCCATTGAAAAAGCGCCGAGTGCCGAACTCCGCCCTGGGCAAAAAGATCAAGATAGTTTGCCGCCTTATGAAATTCTCGATGCGGTTTTATTTCAATATATTGAAAAGAAAAAAAGTCCTATGGATATAGTAGCAATGGGATTTGAAGAAGCTTTGGTGCGTCGTATTGTCAATATGGTCAATCGCAATGAATTCAAACGCTTTCAAGCAGCGCCAATTCTTCGAGTTTCGTCCAAGGCTTTTGGATACGGAAGACGTATTCCAATAGTAGCTAAATATTTATAAATTATTAAAAATCAAGTTTTTATGAAAAGAATTTTCTTATTTTTTATTGTATTTTTTTGTTTTTATAATTCACAAGCCCAATTATTGTCGGGCAAAAAAGAATACACTCGAAAAGATTCGCTTCGAGGTACTTTATATGAAGAAAGAAGCTGTTTTGATGCTCGAAAATACACGCTCAATCTCTCTATTGATATAGCTAAAAAATATCTTTCGGGTTCGGTGATCATGAAATTGAAAGCGGTAGCCGATTTTCAAAAAATCCAATTGGATTTGTACAAAGAAATGGATGTAGAAAAAGTAATGATGGGCAGTCTTCAATTGATGCACGAACGATTTGACAATCATTTTTATATATTATTTCCTACAAAAATTGAAAAAGGAAAAGAAATTGAAATTGAAGTTTTTTATTCGGGGAGTCCTATTGCTGCTAAAAACGCGCCTTGGGATGGCGGTTTTGTATGGACAAAAGATAAAAAAGATTTTGACTGGGTAGGTGTAGCTTGTGAGGGTGATGGCGCAAGTCTTTGGTGGCCTTGCAAAGATCATTGGAGCGATGAACCCGAAGAAGGTGCTGTTATGAATTTTTCGGTTCCCAAAGGCTTCATGGCTGTTTCAAACGGTATTTTGACAAAGATGGATACTGCAAAAATGGGACAATCTACCTTTCATTGGAGCGTGAAAAGTCCTATTAATATTTATAATATTAATTTGAGTATTGGGAAATACGTTCGATTCAATGAGTTGTATCCTTCTGAGGAAACACAATTACCATTGTTGCTTGATTATTGGGTGTTGGATTATAATTTGGAAAAAGCCAAAAAACAATTTTCGGTAGTTCCCGAAATGATGGCTTGTTTTGAGTCAAAATTTGGTAGTTATCCATTCTATGAAGATGGCTATAAATTGGTGGAAACGCCTTATTTGGGGATGGAGCATCAGAGTGCTATCGCGTATGGAAATAAATATCAAAAAGGGTATTTTGGTAATACCAAATTTACAGGTGGCTATGAGTTTGATTATATCATTATTCATGAATCGGGACATGAATGGTTTGGCAATAATATTACAGCCGCCGATCCAGCTGATATGTGGATACATGAGGCTTTTACTACATACTCGGAGAGTGTATATGTAGAATGTTTGTATGGAAAAGATAAAGCGGTTCAATATATCAATAACAATAGAGCGCGCATTCAAAACAAAGAAGCGATTCAAGGCGACTATGGTGTAGCCAAAGAAGGCGATGGAGAAATGTATCAAAAAGGATCTTTATTTATCAATACATTGCGACATACCATTGATAACGAAGCTATTTGGAGCGCCATTTTAAAAGACATGAATGATGTTTTTCGTCATAAAACGGTTCATTACAAAGATATTGTTGCTTTTTTTAGCAAAAAATCAGGGATGAATTTAGAACCTTTGTTCCATCAATATGTTCAGAAAGCACCTATTCCAGAGTTGAATATCCAAATGAAAAAAGGTAAAAACGGAAAAATACAATTGACGCTTTCATGGACAAAAACCGATAAGAATTTTGAAATGCCAATCTATATTTTAGAAGGCGAAAAGCAACAAAAATTTGTCGTAAAGTCGAATAAGAAATCACAGATCGAAGTGTCTGAAAATTATAAGGTAAATCAAGATTTTGGCTTTTTTACTATAAAAAAGTAAATTAACCCTCAATTTTAATACATTATAGCTTAATTTTGTGGCTTATACAACTTTAGTTCATATATATGCGCAGTTTTTCGAACGATTTTTTTCTCAATGAAGATTTAATTTATGGACATATAGGGCATTTTTTAGTGCTTTTGGCACTGATAAGTGCATTGTTTTCATTTGTATCTGGGATGAT
>JBIILY010000107.1:0-5069 GCA_044338225.1 Chitinophagales bacterium | reverse complement strand
ATCGAATAGCTATAGCTTTTCTGTCAATTATGACAAACCTATGAAGAAAATTATTTTTGGTGGTACATTGGATGGTTTTTTAACCGAACTGCATGATGTATTTATTTATGAAAATAAAGGAATGGATAGTTTTGGAGAGATATTTGAGAAGAAAAATGGGCAGTCGGCAATTGTGAGAGGAGCTTCTTTAGAATTAAGAGCGAATTATAATAGAATTGCCCAAATTGAGATGGGAATGACTATTCAAGAAAGCTATTATAAACAGCCTGTGTTGATTAGCAATTCATTGCCTACTTTTAGTTCCTTTTTAAGAACGCCAAACTTCTATGGCTTCGCCAATTTATCTATCAATCCTTCAAGCCGTTTGATGCTTAATTTCAACGCCGTTTATACAGGTTCTATGCATGTACTTCATCTAGCACAATCCGATAATCTACAAGATCAATTAGTCCAAACACCTTCTTTTATTGATGTCAGTTCAAAAATTTCTTATAAATTTTCCGTGTCTGCCAAAGCCCTAAAGCTTGAAGTTTTTGGAGGAATCAAAAATATGTTCAATTCCTATCAGTCGGATTTTGACTCGGGGAAAAATAGAGATAGCAATTATATTTATGGACCTAGTTTGCCTAGAGCTATTTATGTTGGATTGAAATTGATTGATTTTTAATACCAATCTTACTCTCTAACTGGGGTATAATGTTTATGCTTCTTTCGTATCCATAATATTATTTCGCATAAGCCAAAATCCAAATAAGGAAGGAATTAAGATATTGATAATCCAAATAAGATAATTGACTGCCATCAACTGCACGATATTTTCACTAAAATTAATGAATACAATGGCTACAATATTAGCACGAACGCCTAAGTCCAAAAATCCAAGACTAGGAATGACAAATTGTGCTAAAAAATAAACACCGCAAAGCAAATAGAATTCAAAATGCGGAAAATGATCGAAAAACAAAAACATCAAAAACCAATATTGTGTCACAAAAACCACAAAACGAATGCTTCCAATGCCTATCAATTGCCATTTGAGACGCGTTTTTATATCCAGTGCATTTTCTATCTTTTCAAAAATTCGTTTCAAAAATTGAATACGTTCTAGTAAATGCAGAATAATACTAGGCTTGAGAAAAAGAAATAACCAAAATAAAAAATCCAGTAAGGAAATGGCTACAATAATTTGGAAAAAAGGAAAGGAGAAACTTCCCAAGGCAACCGCTTCATTTTTCAAAAACCCAAAATAAACGGCCAATCCAAAAAATACAAGGCCTACAAAGGGCGATGCTACTTTTTGTACAATAGAAACATAATATGCTACGCCACTGCCTTCGGCACGATTTTCTTCCTTCAATACCATCGGACGGCCTGTAAGTTCGCCAATACTTGCGGGCAAAATTAGATTCATGGCATTGCCGTACAAAATACCTCGGTATGCTCTAAAATAACTGATTTTTTCTACTCGCTGTACCGTTAAATAATATTTCAACGTTTCTAAGCCCCAATTCACAAACGTAAATGCAATAGCAATGAATAAAAAATGAATTTTTGAAAATGAAAACTCATTTTGAAAGGTGTGGATGGCTATTTTGAACTCTTCGCCCGAAAATTTGGAATACAAATTATATACCAACACAAAAAACAACAAGAATTTTAAAATCCAAAGATTTACTTTTTTGTGTCGATTCCAAAATTTGATTAAAAATTGCACCAAATTATACGTTAAATCTAAAATGCATCAAATCGCCATCTTTTACGATGTATTCTTTGCCCTCTACACGAAGTTTTCCAGCTTCTTTTACCTTGGCTTCGCCACCAAAATTGATAAAATCGTCATACGCTATCACCTCGGCACGGATAAATCCTTTTTCAAAATCGGAGTGAATAACACCTGCTGCCTGAGGCGCTGTATCGCCTATATGTATAGTCCACGCACGAACTTCTTTGACACCAGCGGTAAAGTAGGTAATCAAATTCAATAACGTATATGCTTTGATAATCAATTGCTCAACACCAGATTTTTCCAATCCTAAATCCGATAAAAAGGCTTTTCTATCTTCATAGCTTTCTAGTTGCGCAATATCCGCTTCAATAGCTGCACTAATAACTAAAATATCTGCATTTTCATTTTTTACCGCTTCACGAACCAATTCCACATATTTATTTCCATCTTTTGCCGAGGCTTCATCTACATTACATACATACAAGACAGGCTTATTTGTCAATAAATTAATCGTTTTTAATAACCAATCATACTCTTCTCCAGCTTCTACCGTTCTTGCAGAAAGTCCTTGTTCCAAAGCTTTTTTGTATTTATTGAGCAATTCCATAGCCATTATAGCTTGTTTGTCACTGCCTACTTTAGCTTGTTTTTCATACTTTTGCATGGTTTTTACCACTGTATCAAGGTCTTTCAACTGTAGCTCAATATCAATAATTTCTTTATCACGAATAGGATTGACACTGCCGTCTACATGCACCACATTATCATCGTCAAAACAACGCAACACATGCAATATCGCATCTGTTTCACGAATATTTCCAAGAAATTGATTTCCAAGCCCTTCGCCTTTACTAGCACCTTTTACCAATCCTGCAATATCTACTATCTCTACGGCTGTTGGCAATATATTTTGGGGTTCTACAATGGCCGAAATTTTAGTCAATCGTTCGTCAGGAACTGTAATTACGCCAATATTGGGCTCAATGGTACAAAAAGGAAAATTAGCTGCTTGCGCCTTTGCATTGGTTAATGCATTAAAAATTGTTGATTTACCTACATTTGGAAGTCCTACTATACCACATTTCAATCCCATATATGATTCTTGATTTTACTTTATTTACGTTTGATATTTAAAAAATACAAAATTAGTTATAATATATTTATTGGAGGTATTTTTCAAGTTGTTTTTTGTAATTTAATTATTCAAATTTTATGAAGAGCTAAAAGATTTTTTCAAAAAAAATCCGCTTCATTTTCTCAAAATCGCCTTAGATTTGCTCTATGACAATCGAAGAATTTGAATTGATGAAAGAAACACTGCCCACACAGGCTGGAGTGTATAAATATATCGACACCAAAGGAACGATATTGTATGTAGGCAAAGCTAAAAATCTGAAGAAAAGAATTTCGCAGTATTTTGTAGATAATAGACAAACCGCTTCGCGCATCAAAGTTATGGTCAAATTGGCCGAGCGCATTGAATTTACGGTTGTGTCCAACGAAAATGATGCGTTGATTCTTGAGAATGGGCTGATTAAAGAATTTCAACCCAAATACAATATCCGATTAAAAGATGATAAGACGTATCCTTTTATCGCTATCAAAAAAGAATCATTTCCAAGAGTATTTTTTACTCGAAAATATATCAAAGATGGATCGGAATATCTTGGGCCTTATACAAGTGTATTGTTTGCGAAGGAAGTTTTTAATACCCTCAAGACTATTTTTCCCTTACGAACCTGCAATCTTAATTTGGCACCGGAAAAAATTGCCCAAAAAAAATATAAAGTTTGTCTTGAATATCATATTGGCAATTGTAATGCACCTTGTGTGGGATTCCAGAAAGAAGAAGAATATAATTTGTCTATAAGGCGAATTCGTGAAATTTTGAAAGGGAAATTTAGCGAATTAAAAGAATTTATGCAGCTCCAAATGGACAAAACGGCTGAAAATTTAGAGTTTGAACAAGCCGAGAAGTGGAAGCAACGTATTTTGAAGTTAAAAGATTTTGAAACCAAATCGGTGGTTTTCAATCCAGCTTTACATGAAATTCTAGCGCTGAATATGTATATTTCTACCGAAAAAAAAATTGTAAATTATTTAAAAGTAATCAACGGCACCGTTGTAGCCACAAAAAGTTATGAAGTGGAAACCCGATTGGCCGAAACGGATATAGAAATATATGATTATGTCATCCAAACATTATTGCTTGAACACCTAGATGTTAAAGAAGTTCTCGTGCCATTAGAAGTTTCAAAATTGCCTTTATCCAAAAAAATGACGATTCCATTGCTTGGCGATAAGAAAAAACTATTGGATTTATGTTATATCAATGCTAGAAGCTATGCAATGAGTTTGGTTGTAGATCCCAAATTTCAGAAAAGAAGAAGCGAATTTAATATTTTGAAAGAATTACAAGATAAGCTTAAATTGACAGAGCTGCCTGCACATATTGAGTGTTTTGATAATAGTAATATACAAGGAACTAGCCCCGTATCGGCTTGTGTAGTCTTCAAGGGTGGAAAACCTGCCAAAAAAGATTACCGCCATTTTCATGTAAAATCAGTTGAAGGTCCCAATGATTTTGATACGATGAAAGAAGTGGTGTATAGAAGGTATAAAAGAATGCTGGAAGAAGGCGAAGATTTACCTAATTTAATTGTTGTAGATGGAGGCAAAGGACAATTGAGTAGTGCCATTGAAAGTTTGGATAAATTAGGTATTTCAGAACGTGTTCCTATCATTGGGATTGCAAAACGATTGGAAGAAATTTATTTCAAAAACGATCCAATTCCGCTATATATAGATAAAAAAAGTCCTGCCTTGAAGCTGATTCAGCACATGCGTGATGAAGCGCACCGATTTGGGATTACATTCCATAGACAAACGCGAAGTAAAAAAATGATAGGTTCGCAATTGGATGAAATAGAGGGTTTTGGAGCTAAAACGATTCAAAAATTATATAAGAAGTTTAAACATATAGAAGGCATGCGAAATGCACCTTATGAAGAGTTGGTGGCGGAAATTGGTCAAAAACGAGCCGAACAATTACAACGTTTTTTTGAGGATTAGTTTTCATTAATTATTAAAGAAGTCTACTTTGTATGTAATTTTTAACAATGAATGAATAATTTTTTCTTATCTTTGCAGGCTAGTGAGAAAAATATATTTACTTTTAATTATTACCACGTTTGCATTGCTTCATAGCTGTGTAGATTCGCAGCGTGTATTGAAAAGCCCAGATAGAAACTATAAATTTGCTATGGCCAATAAATGGTTCAATCAAAAGAAATTTTTTGAAGCAGTACCTGTAATTGAGGATTTAATAGGAATCTATAAAGGA
>JBIILY010000105.1:0-5109 GCA_044338225.1 Chitinophagales bacterium | reverse complement strand
TAGCTTCTACTATTTTAGATAATATAAGAGACCCTTTTCCATCTATAATATGCAATAAATCGCCTGCTTTATGCCTCAGTACCTGAACTACATGACGGCTTTCTTCTTCTTCAAGAGAAAAAATGCCTTGTTTTTGCCAATATTCACAATAATAACGCTGCAAATGAATATATTTTCGACAAAATTAAACGAATGAAATAAAAAAAATAGATTTTTTTATGAATAATCCATATTCAATAAAATGATACGAGAATAATAAAAAGCAATTGCGTTTTTTTGTCTAAATTTGCGGAGAATCCAATTTTATCCATGCAAAAGATTAAACCTGCCAATCCAAAGGGATTGAGAGACTTTTTACCGTTTGAAAATAAGAATCGTGAGTACATCATTGATATTCTAAAACATACATTCGAATCCTTTGGATACGACTCCATTTATATTCCTTCTTTTGAGAAATATGAAACCCTCAATGGAAAATATGGCGAAGAAGGCGATAAATTGTTTTTCAAGATTTTGAATTCGGGAAATTATCTAGATAAAGAAAGCCTAGTAGCTCAAATAGCTGCTGGCGAAGACACTACAAAAATCACGGCTCAAATCTCCGAAAAAGGGCTTCGATACGACCATACGGTTCCGTTGGCACGATTTGTAAGTCAGCACCAAAATGAATTGACTTTTCCATTCAAACGATATGTCATTGGCCCCGTATGGCGCGCGGATAGACCTCAAGCAGGTCGATATCAAGAATTTTTTCAATGCGATATCGATGTTTTGGGCAATCCCAGCTTGCTATCCGAAGTTGAAATCATTCAAATAGCCGATCAGGTTTATGAAAAATTAAATTTGAATGTAGATATTCTCATCAACTCAAAAAGTTTGTTTCAAGGTATTTGCGAACTTTTTGGAATGGACGAACACCGTCAAAAAATAGCTACGCTTATTGATAAATGGGATAAAATTGGACGTGAAAAACTGGAAGAAGAATTCTACAAAATAGCTGCCTTTGAACCCAAAAAAGTTAAAGATTTTCTAGACTTCCTTGATAATGACAAAGCGCTTGAAGAACTCGAAACCAGCAATGAGAATTTAAAAAAAGGATTGGAGGAAATAGCCTACATTCAAAAATATGCACAAAGCAAAAATGTAAAAGTATCCAATAAACTCGTAAGAGGATTGGACTATTATACGGGGATTGTTTTTGAAGTAGTTTCTACCGAAATGGCGTACGGTTCTATATCGGGAGGCGGACGATACGACAATCTCACCGAAATTTTTGGGCTTAAAAATATGAGTGGCGTAGGATTTTCGTTTGGACTAGACAGAATTTACGACATCATGCTCAAATTAGGTAAATTCCCTGAATCAACTGCTCAAGACCGTATTTTGATTCTCAATATGGAGGATTTGGCAATGGAGAAAAACATGGAAATAGCTAAAGCCCTGCGCACTATGGGATTGCAGGCTAGCGTATATCCTTCTCGAACCAAAATGGACAAGCAATTGAGTTATGCCGATAAGTCAAAAATTGATTTTGCCATAATTATTGGAGACCAAGAATTGGCTCAAAATCAAGTAACAATTAAAAATCTTAAAGAACGATTTCAAGCAACTATAGATTTTTCTCAAATTGAAAATTATTTCAAAAAATAACGATAGGTATTTATGCACTTTTTGGACGAACTCAACAAAATACAATACGATGCGGTAACCGAAATAGACGGCCCTGTAATGATAAATGCAGGTCCTGGCTCGGGAAAAACTCGTGTGCTCACCTATCGTATTGCTTTCATGATGGAGCAAGGTGTGCAACCATTCAATATTTTGGCGCTCACGTTTACCAATAAAAGTAGCCGCGAAATGCGCGAACGTATCGAAAAAATTGTGGGTACACAAGCTCGTAGTTTATTCATGGGTACATTTCACAGTGTTTTTGCAAGAGTATTGCGCACCAAAGCCGATTTACTAGGATACACCAATAATTTTACGATATATGACAGCGACGATGCCAAAAGTCTCCTCAAAGCCATCATCAAAGAATTTCAGTTAAATGATGACATATACAAGCCCAATGTGATGTACAATCGCATTTCGAGCCTGAAAAATAATTTGATCAATTATAATATATATGCCAAAACGCCCGAATTGATGTTTGAAGATGAAGAAGCCAATCGACCGCGATTTGGGGAAGTTTTCAAAGAATATACGCGCCGTTGTTTCAAAAATAATGCGATGGATTTTGATGATTTGCTTATCAAAATGTATGAACTTATCGTCCGCTATCCCGAGCAATTGTATGAATTTCAACATAAATTTCAATATATTCTCATCGATGAGTTTCAAGATACCAATAAAGCGCAATATCAAATTGTAAAAAAAATAGCCGACGTATTTCAGAATATATGTGTAGTGGGCGATGACAGCCAGAGTATCTATGCATTTCGCGGTGCGAGCATCGATAATATTTTGAATTTTAAAAATGACTATCCTGCGCTCAAAGTCTTCAAGCTAGAACAAAATTATAGAAGTACCAAAACCATTGTAGAAGCCGCCAATAAATTGATAAAACACAATAAAAATCAAATTGAAAAAACCATTTGGACGGAAAATGGTGACGGCGACAAGATCAAAGTTTTGCGTGCTTTCTCGGACAATGACGAGGGCAAACAAATAGCCGATCAAATTTTTATGCTCAGTAATACACAGCAAATCAAATTTGAAGATATTGCTATTTTATATCGAACCAATAATCAATCGAGGTCCTTTGAGGAAGCGCTTCGAAGAAGAAATATTCCTTATATAATCTATGGGGGCCTTTCTTTTTACTCTCGAAAAGAAATTAAAGATTTGCTAGCCTATTTGAAGACTACAATCAATCCCAATGAAGAAGAGTCGCTCAAAAGAATCATCAATTATCCCGTGAGAGGCATTGGCGATACTTCCTTGAACAAAATGATGCTTTTTGCACGTCAAGAGAACAAATCTTTGTGGGAAATTATAGAAAACATAGACCAATATCAATCTCATTTTCAAACCAGAGCCATCAAGGCTATTTCCGAGTTTGGATTGATGATCAAATCATTTCATCTTCAGCAAGAAACCATGAATGCCTATGAACTGACAAAACATGTAGCTAAGACAGCGGGCATGATAGGCGAACTCTACGCAGATAAAAGTGTAGAAGGCGTGAGCAAATTTGAAAATTTACAAGAGTTGCTCAATAGTATCAAGGAATTTGTAGATAATGACGAAGTAGTAGAAAATCAAATCATGGAAGGCGATAAAACCTTGGGTAGTTTTCTCCAATCCGTAACCTTGCTCACCGACCAAGATAAAAATAAAACAGACGACAATACGGTTAAATTGATGACTATTCACGCATCTAAAGGGTTGGAATTTGAGGCGGTATTCTTGGTGGGGCTTGAAGAAAAACTCTTCCCGAGTGAGCGTTCGAGCTATTCGATGGAAGACCTAGAAGAAGAGCGACGACTATTTTATGTAGCCGTTACCCGTGCCGAAAAATTATTGACCATGTCTTTTGCTACTAGCCGCTATAAATATGGCAAAATAGATATGGCTATGCCTTCCCGTTTTTTATCCGAAGTACCCAAAGAGATTTTGGACATACAATTTGCTACAGAATCCGAAGCTACACAAGAAGTAAAACCCACCAAATCCTATCAATGGGACAACAAATTGATAGCAACCATCAAATCCAATAATATTTCCCAAAATAAATTGATGGAAGACTTCGTTCCCGATAGCCCCGATAGATTGGCGGAAGGACAAGAGGTACTTCACGCATCCTTTGGCAAAGGAAAAATAGAAAAAATAGAAGGCGAAGCGGACAAAAAAGTTGCCACCATAATTTTTGGAGGGCAAGAAAGACGTATCATGCTCAAATTTGCAAAACTTAAAATATTATCTTAACTCAAAAATAACTAAAAATGGAACAACCTACAAGAGTTGAAGTACGAAAAAATGGCCCGCTACGCGTATATTCTGAAAAAATAGAAATAGAACACGGCGAACAAACCATCGAAAAAATGGAAGTAGTATCTTTTTGCAGATGCGGAAAATCACAAAAACAACCTTTCTGCGATGGCGCTCACAAAGAGATGGAGCCTTTTGAGTAAAAAGTAATTACACTACCAACAAATCTTCCTCGTTGGTTTCAACGATAAGATTATCGATAATAAAGTTTTTACGATCTTCGTTATTATCCCCCATATAATAATTCAATAATTCTTGAATTTTGATACCATCATTAAGGTGAACGGGCATAAGTCGAATATCTTTACCTATAAACCATTTGAACTCATCAGGCGAAATTTCTCCCAATCCTTTAAATCGTGTAATTTCGGGATTAGTTCCCAATTTTTTAATAGCTTGGACACGCTCTTGATCGGTATAGCAATAGATCGTTTCTTTCTTATTTCTAACCCTAAAAAGAGGCGTTTCTAATATTTTAATATGCCCTTGACGCACCAAATCGGGGAAAAACTGCAAAAAGAACGTAAGAAGCAATAGACGGATGTGCATACCGTCATTATCGGCATCGGTAGCGATGATAACATGATTATAACGAAGATTTTCCATCCCTTCTTCTATGTCCAAAGCATGCTGGAGTAGATTGAACTCTTCATTTTCATACACCACTTTTTTCTTATTGTTTTTGAAGCAATTGAGGGGTTTACCTTTAAGCGAAAATACAGCCTGTAGCTCTGCATTTCGAGCCTTTGTAATAGATCCACTGGCACTATCTCCCTCCGTAATGAAGATGGAAGACAATGTTTTGTCGGCATATTTGGCATCGGTGAGATGATATCTACAGTCACGAAGTTTTTTATTGTGAATATTGGCTTTTTTGGCGCGTTCTTTGGCTATTTTTCGCACGCCTTCCATATCTTTTCGCTCGCGTTCGCTGGCTTGTATTTTTTTGAGCAAAACCTCTGCCACTGCTTGATTTTTGTGTAAATAATTATCCAAATGCGTCCGTACAAATTCGCCCACAAATGTCTTCATGGTAGTACTCTCGTTATGCAATTTTTCGGTGCCCAGCTTTGTTTTGGTTTGAGATTCAAAAAGGGGTTCTTGAATCCTAACACAGAT
>JBIILY010000104.1:0-5115 GCA_044338225.1 Chitinophagales bacterium | reverse complement strand
TGAAGGAATAGAACTATCACACACCGATTTGAATATGCACTCTAACAGTTTTGATTGTTCATCGGCTAGCTCTCCTAGCTTGTTGTATGGAAGACATGGGACAAATTGTGCTGGAATCATTGGGGCGCATCACAATGAAATAGGTGTAGCTGGAATTGCACCTTATTGTAGATTGATGTCAATTAGCGACCCCATTCGTTCCAATGCTACTTCAAGGCAAAATAGAGCAAGAGGGATTGAATTTGCATGGAGAAATGGAGCCGATGTCATTACTAATTCATGGGGATCTTCTATAAAATATCAAGTCTTGGACGATGCAATTGGCAATGCACTTCGTAATGGAAGAGGTGGCAAAGGCTGTGTAGTGGTATTCTCTTCCGGGAACTATAGCACAAGTATGCCCATCATGAGCCCAGTAGCCTATCCAGCCAATAGCAATCCTGATATTTTGACCGTAGGAGCCGTATCTACTTGTGGAGATAGATTGAACTCTATGAATGGAAATTGTTTTAACTGGGGAAGGGCATTTATGACAGCGGGTGCTAGCTGCTATGGATCTGAACTAGATATAGTAGCACCTGGGGTAGAAATTCCTACTACGGATTTGAACAACGGATTTATGACAAATTTTCAACACACATCTTCTGCTGCACCTCATGCTGCTGGGGTAGCCGCTCTTATGATTTCGATAAACGGAAATTTAACTCAAAAAGAAGTCAATAACATCATTGAACGAACAGCCAAAAAAACAGGTGGCTATCCCTATTTTTTATCCCCAAATCGTCCTCAAGGCATTTGGCATGATGAAATGGGATATGGTCTTTTAAATGCACATGATGCAGTAAGAGAATCTATCTGTAATACCTTATCCATCGTCAATGTATCTTTTCCCAATGCTACCGATCAATTTGGGTGTATAATTTATTCAGAATTTACCACTCTATTTTCGGGACCTTCATTATTTGAAGCTAAAAGCGAAGTTATATTAAACCATGGGTTTGAAGTGAATTCGGGCGTAGATTTTGAAATCAGTTTAATAGGAATGTAAAAAATATAAAATTAATTATCATGAAAAAAAATATTCTAGTAAGCTTCTTTATCTTTTCGATACTTGGATGTCAAAAAGAAGAGCAAAAAAGTACCACAACAAACAACGAAGTTTTTTTAGCACAAGGAAAATGGGAAATCAATGACTCTCAGTGCACCACTACAGGAAAAGACACCGTAATAGTAGATTCATCATATATTCAATATTTATCTTCATGCTACGGCAAAGTAAAATATAGCTTTAAGTTACTACCGAATTCAAAAATAGAGTTTGAAACAACGGAATTTGACTGGTACTATTCCAAAAATACTGTGCTGAAAATAATTTCTCCATTCAGAGTTATTTCAAAGGATGAATTCATCGTAGAAAAAATGCTAGGATCTGAAAATCATGTATATACTGAAAATCCAGCAGATAACAGAACACCTATTATTTTTAAACGAATAAAACAATAATACTCAAAAAGGAATGTTTAAATATTCTATTAAACATTCCTTTTTTTATATCTTTGGCACACAATTAGAATAAAGATAACATGAAAATGATAAAAAAAACATCATTTTAAAAACTTTATATTAATTTTGTGTTATGAAAAACATATTTATAACATTAAGTTTTGTATCTATCTTATTCTCTTGCCAAAAAGAAGAAATTAAAACTAACAATACGGCACCTTCAAATAAAACAGGTATCATAGGTCAATGGGAAGTCTCCTATTATATTCCAGTAGTTAAACAAACATTTATTGATACGATTACTTTTGATAGTACCTCGTACCGTCATTCTATTAACCTGTTAAAAAACGAGCGATACGCTTATACCCTCAAAAACGCTAACTTGATTGAATTTGAAGCGCACAAATACGACATGTTTGTAGGAAAAAATAGAGAAATAACTTCCGCTCTTAATTTTATTACTAATGATAAAATGGTTATAGATAAATTTGGAGAAGAAAGCGATATCGCTACCAACTGTCCCGATCATTCTTGTAGAACAGACGTAACCTTCAAAAGAATATACTAGAATTTAGTCTTGAAATGAAATAACAGGATTATGTTAATTTCAAACAATATAAAACCGCGTATTATTTTTACTAATAATACGCGGTTTTTTTTATATTTGCGTCTAAACTAAAAAATGATATGCAAATCCATTCTATTTCTGCAGGTTTATTTAAATTGGACGGTGGCGCTATGTTTGGCGTAGTACCCAAATCTATGTGGAAAAAATTGAACCCTCCCGATGAAAACAATATGTGTACATGGGCTATGCGCTGTATGCTTATAGAAGAAGGAAATCGTCTGATATTGATAGACACAGGCATGGGAGACAAGCAAGACGATAAATTTAAAAGTCATTTTTATCCACATGGCGAAGATACATTGCTGTCTAGTATTCATAAAAAGGGCTATACGCCAGAGGATATTACCGATGTCATTTTGTCGCACCTCCATTTTGATCATTGTGGAGGCGCTATATACAGAGATGCGCAAGGCAACTTGAAAAATCAATTTCCAAATGCCACGTATTGGAGTCATTCTAGCCATTGGGACTGGGCTCTAAAACCCAACGATAGAGAAAAAGCTTCTTTTCTCAAAGAAAATATTTTACCCATTCAAGAAACAGGCAATCTAAAATTTATTGACAAAACGTCTTTTAGGCTTGATAGCTTTTCTTTTGACCTAGCCAATGGACATACGGAAGCTATGATTATCCCAAAAATCAACTATAATGGCAATACCATTGTATTTGCAGCCGATTTAATGCCTTCTTCTTTTCATATTCCTATGCCGTATGTCATGTCTTATGATGTAAGACCATTGGATACTTTGAAAGAAAAAGAAAACTTGCTCAAAAATGCCAGCGAAAATCCTCATTTTATATTTTTCGAGCACGATCCTTTACATGAATTAGGCACCGTTAAATACAACGAACAAGGAAGAATTGTACTGGATAAATTATTAAAAATAAGCGAATTATAATTTTTAAACGATATAATTATGAAAGACCTGGCTTCTTGGCTTTCCGAATATGGAGAAAGTCATCAAAATAGCACCAACAAACGCATTCATTATATTTGTGTTCCCTTGATTTTTTGGTCAATTTATTTTATGCTGTATAGTATTCCTTTTCCCGAAAACAAATCGGCATATCTAAACGTAGCCAATTTTGTATATCTATTTGCCTTAGTTTTCTGGTTTCGATTGAGTATAAAATTAGGAATTTTCTTTCTAATACATGGGCTGATATTGGGCTATGTAGCTACAGCACTCCAATATATTGTTTTTCTTGGGTTTGGAATAAATCTATTTTATGCATCATTTATCCTTTTTGTACTAGCATGGATAGGGCAGTTTTATGGCCATAAAGTGGAAGGTAAAAAACCCTCTTTCTTAAAAGACTTGCAATTCCTATTAATCGGCCCAGCTTGGATTCTGAACGATTTATTTATCAAAAAAATTAAATAGCTTATGTAGTTTAGTGATAAAAAATTGCTTTTAATCATACGATAATAAAGAGAATATGCGTTAAACAGCAGCCCCAAGATATACGTTAAACAGAGCGAACAAAATTATCTTCTATTTATTTGTTGTGTTTTCATATTTTTATTAGCGTCCATTTGAAACTCTGGGTTGAACATCATTTTATCAAAAGTTTGATTAAAAATATAATTTTTGACATAAATATCCCCAAATCCAAGATTGAACAAATAAGGCATCATCATACCATACTCGGTTTTTTTATAATTTGAATAGGTATACATTTCTTCATTTCCATTAGTAATATTCTGAAAAATTTCTTTAAACTTCATAAAATCAGTATTTGAATAATATAAAGTGGAATTTAGATTTCTCATCATATCTATTTTGTTGATTTTTAAATATTCAACATTATTAATGGTTTCAAAATCGATGAATTCATATTTGCTTTTGATATCCATATCAAAAAAATCGCCGTTCAAATCAATAAAAGACATGTAATACTGATGCAACGCCTCATCATTTTTAATTAAATTTGAGAGATTCTCTCCTTTCCAGCTTTCATTTTTATTTACAATTAATAAGTCTTTTTTGCCATTAACTTCATATTCATGTTTGTAGCCATCCTTATTTTTTATAAATATTTTTATTGGGACTTTTTGCGTACCTTTTTTTATTTCCCCTTCTATTACTAGTGTCTGAACATTTAAGATTCGTTCTTTTCCTCCTCTCAAATTCATACTTTTTGAAATAAAGTTCTCTAATATTTGAGCTTGGCTTGTATTGAAAAATACAAAACTCATTAAAAATGCAATTTTGATAGATTTTATCATAATTCTAATAAAAGTTTTGACAAAGATATAAAAGTGTTTGTATTAATCCTGTTTTTTTAAATTTAATGGAGCCAGCATACCACAGGATAGTGATCGGAAAGGGATTTTTCCAAAACTTTATAGCCATTTATTTCGATTGCTTTTGACGCAAAGATATAATCTATACGCAAAAACGGAAAAGCCAAATCGTAGGTAGGTGAAAAACCACAGCCTTTTTCGGTAAAAGCATCTTGCATATTTTTTCGAAACAATCCATATGAATGCGAGCTGGGAATATCATTCATATCGCAGCAATAAATTAGTTTTTCAGCCCCATCGCTTGTCATATCCTCTACGATACTCTTTGCCTGAAGACTTCGTTTTGGGTAAGCGCGCAACATTTTGAGCAATATACTAGCCGTTTTGAATTTATCATATTCATGTTTGTTTTTCAAATCATGAATATAATCATAGTCTTCATATCCAAAATGAATCGATTTTAAATGCGAGTTATACACTTTATAATTCCCCTTTGGGGTTTTTATATTAGCCTTGATTGTAATATTATTTGTCTTGGTGTCAAAAACGTTTTTGAGTACTTTTCGTTGCGTAATGGGGTATTTTGAAAAAATAGCCAAGCCCCATGCATTATGCAATTTGTCTTCATACGTAGACTGAAAATAGCAATGTTTGTAGCCTCTATTTTTAATTGCTTCTACGTTTTGAAATTGATCTTTATCCGTAAAAAACTCTTGAAAACACATAATATCGGCAT
>JBIILY010000242.1:0-3055 GCA_044338225.1 Chitinophagales bacterium | reverse complement strand
GTTCTCTGATACTGAAAAAACCCCTATGACGACGATTGAAAAAAAAATAAACGACAGTATTTCAAAGAAATTTACGTTTGACATAAACAATCAATTAGAAAAGTATGAAATTTTAAATCTGTATTCAAATGAACGATGCAGTATTTCATTCTCTAATTTCCAAAAATGTAAAAATGAAAAATGGAGCTATGCTTATAATAAAAAAATAGTGTTTTCGAGTCCAGGAAATTCAGAAATAGAATTGACTATTAAACACATAGACTTTGTATTGAACCAACCCAAAAACATGCCTTTTGCCAAACAAAGATGAAAATAACAGAAAATAAACAAGTTTTTTTATTCTTAACACTTTTGAGCATTAGCCTTAATATAACAGGACAATCTGCTACAAAAAAAGGGCAGTTGCAGCGAGAATACAACGACCTAAAGAAGGAAATAAAAGAAATAGAATCCAATATTCAAAGTAGAAGAAAGCTTCAAAATATTTCGCTAAAAGAAATAGCTGATTTAAATTCAAAAATTGAAAAAAGAAAAAAATTGGTAGTCAATATGGAATACCAATTAAAAGAAATAGATCAAGAGCTCGTTGTTCGCCAAATTGATGTAAAGAAAAACAAAGAAGATATTGGCCGATTTAAAGAAGAATATGCAAAAATGATTCGTTGGATGTATAAAAACAATGACAATTCTCGTACCTTCAAGCTCGCTTTTGTCATGCAATCGGGAAATTTTAAAGAAGCGTGGAATCGAATGAAATATTTGAAAAAATATGGAAATTATAGAGCCAAACAGTCTGTTGTGATTCAAAATAATATCAATAGAATATTGCATAGAGTTGAAGCATTGCAAGCGACAAAACAAGAAAAGGCTTCCATGATACAGAACAGCAAATTGAATCAACTATCGCTCCAATCCGAAAAAGAAAAAAGAGACGAAATGGTACAAAAATTGGGTAAGGAAATGGATGATTTGAAAGATGAAATTAACAAGAAAAATCGTGCAGCTGCGGAAATCAATGCTAAAATTAGAAAAGTAATTGAAGAAGAAATTCAAAAACAAAAAATGGCTGAACTAGCCAAGAAAAATTCACAACGACAAGCCTTTAAAAAAGCAAATGAAGAAGCTATAGCACAAGGAAAAAAACCAGTAGCAAAAGTAGAAGATATTGAAAAATCTCCAGACGGAATTTTGTCCAATAGTTTTATGGCTAGCAAAGGAAATCTTCCATGGCCTGTAGCCAGAGGTAGTGTGGTTTCTCTGTTTGGTAGACAACCCCATCCCATAGCATCCGATTTGTTCATTGAAAATAATGGTATAGATATAAAAACAGGCAATAATGCCGAAGTTATGTGTGTATATGAGGGAAAAGTCGTAAAGGTTTTTGAAATGCCATCTTATCAAAACTGTGTCATGATAAAGCATGGAGACTTTTTTTCAGTATATTCGCATTTGTCCAATGTAAATGTAGCTGTTGGAAGCGAGGTTCGCGCCAAGCAAATAATTGGAAAATGTGCCTTTAGCGACGATCAAGGCTATGCGATGACAAATCTTCAAATATGGCATTATCAAGAAAAACAAAACCCTTCTAGCTGGCTGAAAGCAAGATAACAAAATTTTATAATATTATGATGACACCCAACCTTCAAGAACTTATTTTTATAGATATTGAAACGGTATCGCAGCATTCCAATTTTGATGAAATTTCTAAGGAGTTCAAAAAAATTTGGCAAAAAAAAATGCGATTTGAATCCGAGCGCAGTCAATTGCCGGAAGAAGAGTTGTACCAACAAAAAGCAGCCATTTTTGCAGAGTTTGGAAAGATTATTTGCATTTCTGTAGGTATGTGGAGCCAAACAGAACAAATACTTAAGATAAAATCCTTTTCTGGAAATGACGAAAAACTTATTTTGACGGATTTTATAGAGTTTTGCCAAAAACTCAAATCCAAGAAGTATCTTTTTTGTGGACATAATATCAAAGAGTTTGACATACCTTATATTTGCCGAAGAATGCTTATTCAAGACTTTAAAATTCCTCAGATTTTGGACTTTCAAAACAAAAAACCGTGGGAAGTGCAGATGGTAGACACCCTTCAGTTTTGGAAATTTGGAGACTATAAACATTATGTTTCATTGGATACGCTTACCACTATTTTTAATGTGCCTTCTCCCAAAGAAGATATAGACGGCAGTATGGTGGGAGACGCTTATTGGAATCAAAACAATATGGCAAAAATAGTTGCTTATTGTCAGCGAGATGTAGAAGCGGTGGCTCAATTGTTTTTAAAATTAAACCAACAGCCCCTTTTGTCGCCCGATAAAATAAAAATAATTTAAAAGTAGTATATGATTTTAGAATCTCATTTGTTGGAAAAGCCTCTTTCATATCAAGAGTATATGAAGTATTGGAAAGATATCGTAGCAGAAAATTCGTCAGAAACAGAACGATATCAGGCCCATAATTTATATAAATATGCACAGTCGGCATTGGAAATAACGCAAACGGTAGAGAAATCCCTTATGCTCGAAAAAAAACTGTTTAATGAAATCATTAAATGGAGCGCAAATCCAAAATTTCCTTTAACATTAGCTATGATAGTAGAACCCTGGTGTGGCGACATTTCTCATATTTTGCCCGTATTATACGCTATAGAAGTAGCGAGTGAAGATAAAATTCAAGTAGCGTTTTATTTAAGAGATTCTCAAGAAGGATTGATCGATCAATTTCTAACAAATGGCGGAAAAGCGATACCGATTTTATTGTTTTTGAATCAAAATGAAGTTAGGGCCAACTGGGGCCCACGTTCGGCTGCGGCCACCCAAAAGCTAGAAGCGCTCAAGGGTCAAAATCTACCTACAGCATCGCTTTATGCAGCGTTATCGGCGTGGTATCAAGAGGATAAAACCAAGGCTTTTCAAGAAGAGCTATATTCTGTTTTTAGAAATTTAACGAACAATTAGCGTTCATAATAGATTTATTCCTTATTTTTGTGCTGTATAAGATATGAGTCAAAATAAAAAAAACATTCTTTGTATCGTTGGTTCGCTTAACCAAA
>JBIILY010000103.1:0-5169 GCA_044338225.1 Chitinophagales bacterium | reverse complement strand
TTCAAAAAAATTGTGTTTTTTTATTAATGAGAGTAAGCTTAACTTATTTACAAATGAGAAAATTCTAAATTTAAAAAAAGACAAAGGAGTAAAAATGATTGTAAAGAATAAAAAGGATTATTATGCAATAGACAATGATAATCATTTATTAAAAAATAATGATATTATAAAAACACTAAACCCAAATACAACATTATATTATAATTCTCAATATAATGGTTCCTATATTTATATGTTATTTACAAATAAGTTAGTTGAGTATAATTATAAAACGAATAATTATATTGATGTTAACTCAACAAAACCAACTAATGATAATTTAAATTATTATACTATTTGGAGAAAAAACATAGTTGGCAAAAATTATTATATAGGTAAAAATTATCGACTATTATCGACTTTTCATTTTCTCTATATTGAAAAACCAAACTGTTTTAAAAGTATTGTAAAAGGTCGGACCTATTCCACATTCATAGACGCCAAAAACAGACTTTGGTATACCACTTTGGATGGCATATTTGTTTCGGATAGTTTTATAAATGGGGTAAAATCACCTAAAAAAATCCAATTCAAAGAAAGCAAAAAAGTATTTGTAAATGAATATCTAGAAGATGCAAATGGCAACATGATCATGGCGTCAAATATTGGATTGATAATTATGGATTCTAAGTTCAATTACACAGTTCTATCAGATAAAAATTATCTGACGAGTATGGATTGCAAAAAAGTTAAATTTGACCCTATAGATAGATCATTATGGATAGTGACTTCAGAAGGCTTGAATAACATTAAATACTCATTTAATAACAAAAAGTTGCAAGTAAAAGTTGTCAATCATTTCCTTGAAATAGATGGACTCAATTCCAATGAAATTAATGATATTGATTTTGAAGATAGCGCTATATACGTAGCCAATAAAAAAGGCTTGAATAAAATAATCAATAGATTTGAGGTTCCCGAAGCACAAGAAATTCCTTTGTATATCAAAAATTTATATATCAATAAAAAATGGACGGATGCATCAAAGCCACTGGATTTAAAATTTGATGAAAATTCACTCAAACTTGAAATTTCACCAATATATTTTGAAAGAAGGGAACGCCTCCGAACCCAAGTAAAATTATATAAAGATAAAAATGTGGTTTTTTCACAATTAATAAATAATGAAGAAATTGATTTTGTGTCGCTTAGTTCGGGCAGCTATAGATTGGAGCTGAGCAGCTATGATATAGATTATCCTTATGTTAAAAGTAAAATTAATAAGCTCGAATTCGTCATTAATCCCCCATTCTACAAGACATGGTGGTTTATTTCATTCTTAGTAGGATTGGTTTTGGGCGTTTTTTATTATGTGCTGGACAAAAGACGACAATCAGCTTTATTATTAGCCAAGCTAAATAAGTCCACATTAAATTCGCTTCAAAATCAAATGAATCCTCATTTTGTATTTAATTCTATGCAAACGATACAAAACCTGCTTTTAGAAAAGGAAACGGAATCTTCGCTAGATTATATTTCTGATTTTAGTAATTTATTGCGAAGTATGCTGGAGCATTCTAGAAATGAAATCATTAACTTGGAAGACGAAATAAATTTTCTCAAAAAATATATCAAACTTGAGAAAATTCGTTTTAAGAATAAGTTTGAAGTGCAGTGGGATATTGATTTGCAGGATGAAAGTATTGAAGAAATATATATTCCTACCATGTTGATTCAGCCATTGATAGAAAATGCAATAAAATATAGTAGTTCGGAAAGTTCAAATGTGATATTAATACAGGTACAAATAGAAGTAAATTTCTTAAATGTCTGTATTACCAATCCTTATGATAGCCGTTTTGAAAGAACGAGCAAACACAAATCTACTGCGTTAACCGTGATAAAAGAACGACTAAAATTGTATAGCAAAAACAATATTGAAGGTAGGTTTGAGCTCGAATTAAAAGAAGCAAAGGCGGTGGCTTGTATTTATATTCCTATTTAATTAGTATCAATACAAGAAAATTATTCTAAAACATTTATATTTGCATAAATTCAATTTTTAACCATGAGACAATTTGTAAAACAACTTTTGGCCGTTTTGATTGGCAATGCCATATTTTTCGGGCTCTTTTTTCTAATCTTTATCCTAGGGCTAGTAGGCTTAGCCATGAAACAAGACAATGATTCCAATATTATTGTAGCCAATTCTATACTCAAAATCAAGCTACCCATGGAAGTGACAGAACTTCCTGCCGGAGAGAATAACCCTTTCCTTTCCGATGATGATGTGAAAATTGGCTTGCATCAAATAACAGAATCTATTGCTAAGGCAGCAGATGATTCCAAAATCAAAGGATTGATTGTAGAACTAAATGTCATGGGGAATTTGTCGTATCAGCAATTGGACTTAATTCGGAATGCGATATTAGATTTCAAAAAATCAAAAAAACCAACGTTTGCTTATGGAGAGCTAAGCTCGCAAAAAATGTATTATTTGGCTTCTGCCTGTGATAATATATATCTCAATCCTCATGGAGGTATGGATATGAGAGGATTTGGGGCACAACTCACCTTTTTTAAAAATACGATCGATCGATTAGAAATTGAACCACAAATTTTCTATGCAGGTAAATTTAAGAGTGCTACGGAACCTTATCGTTTTACACAAATGACCGAGGAGAACAAAGAACAAGTAAGAGCTTTTATGGCCGATTTCAAAAAAAATGTACTTGAAGATATTGCTAAAAGTAGAAAGATAGATGTGGCATCATTGGATCAAAAAATCAATCAAATGGAGCTTATGACGCCAGAAGACGCGCTAAAAAACAAGTTAATTGATGGCATTTATTATGTAGATGAGGTAGAGCGATTAATTATTAAAAAATGTAATTTGTCCGAAGATAAAAAGATAAATATTGCATTGATTTCGGATTATATTCAAAGCGAAGTGGAAGATAAAGATGAAGCCGATGTAGCGGTATATATAGCCGAAGGTGATATTATAGATGGAAAAGGAACGGAGGGAAGTATCGGGTCAAAAACTATGATTCGCGATATTAGAAAAATTAAAGAAAATGAGGATATTAAGGCTGTTGTCTTACGTATCAATTCCCCTGGAGGAAGTGCGCTGGCATCTGCTGTCATTTTAAGAGAAATAGAACAATTAAAATTAAAAAAACCCGTAGTCGTGTCCATGGGCAATGTAGCTGCATCGGGAGGATATTATATTGCCTCTTGTGGTTCAAAAATTTTTGCTGAAAGAAATACCATTACAGGCTCAATTGGTGTGTTTAGCATTATCCCTAATTTAAAAAAATTTATGGAAAACAAACTGGGACTGACGTATGATGAGGTAGAGCTGAATGATCATGCCGTTATGAATATAAATAAGCCTTTGGAAAGTGCGGAGGCCGCTAAAATACAAATGGAGACCGAAAGGGTATATAACACTTTTAAATCGGTAGTAGCCAAAAGTAGAAAAATGAGTATGGAATCGGTAGAGAATATCGCTCAAGGCAGAGTATGGAGTGGAACCAAAGCAAAAGAAGTAGGTTTGGTAGATGAAATTGGTACGATGGGAGATGCCATTATGGAAGCGTCAAAATTGGCTAAATGTAAACCAGAATATGCTGTAGTGAACAGACAACCCGATTTCTTTGAGACGTTGAAAAATAAATATAATTTTG
Source organism: Chitinophagales bacterium (assembly GCA_044338225.1). GTDB lineage: Bacteria > Bacteroidota > Bacteroidia > Chitinophagales > JADJOU01 > CHPMRC01. The sequence goes on along the minus strand of JBIILY010000103.1, from coordinate 1,501 downwards.
GAGTACAAATGGATTTGTTATTGGAGAAGTGGGTTAAAAATAAATTAGGAGAAAATTATACCCTGTTTAAATCTATAGAAAAAGCAAAACAAGCTTCAGGGATTCAGGCAAAAATGCCTTTTGAGTTAGATATAAAATAAAAGTATTTTTGGAAAAAGCAGCTGTAAAAATTGAAAAAATATCTATTGAAAAATTACCTTTTTTCAATGATCTGATAAAAGATTATTTTTTTGAAACGGAGAAGTTAAAGGATTTGTATAAATTTCCACCTACAATGGATGGCTTCATGAAGGCAAGTGCATCGAAGCAGGGTCAATTCAAGAATAGAAATCTTCTAGCGTCCATTATTGATGAAAATTATAAAGATATTGAGATTTCTGAAAAAGTACAGTCTCAAATCTCAAGATTAAAAGACGATGCATTGGCAATAGTAACGGCCCACCAACCCAATTTGTTTCTAGGGCCATTTTATGTTTTTTCAAAAGCTGCATCCATTATTGCCACAGCTAATAAACTCAATGCGAGTCAGAAAGAATTTTATTATGTTCCCGTTTTTGTTTTAGGTGCCGAAGATCACGACAAAGAAGAATTGCTCCATACATATTTATTTAATCAAAGGTATGAATGGATTACGGAGCAGAAAGGTCCTGTTGGAAAAATGCTGGTGGATGATTCTTTAGTTGCGCTGACGCATTCTTTTGTAGAAAAATTTGGGGAAAGCTTTGAAGGAGAAAAGTTAAAAAGTGTTTATTTGAGTGCATACAAAAATGGACACACTTTGGCGCATGCTACTAAATTAGTATTAAATAGCTTGTTTGGTGAAGAAGGATTGATTGTGTTGGATATAGCTACAGATGCTGTTAAAGAAGAAATGTCGGCTTATTTCCAAAAAGAATTACAAGAAAAATGGGTTTATACTACCACTCAAAATACTATTTCCTTTCTGAATAAAAATTATAAAGTACAAGCACCCCCAAGAGAGATAAATTTATTTGAATATAAAGAAGGAGAACGAGTTCGCATCGATTCTTTTACTGAAAAAGAGTTGAATCTATGGAAAGAAAATCCTGCTCTTTTGAGCCCCAATGTAATGCTACGCCCCTTGATGCAGCAGACGGTATTGCCTGCGGTAGCGGTTATTGGTGGTGGAGCGGAAGTGGCTTATTGGCTACAACAAAAATCCATCTTTGATGACGCAGGCATTGATTTTCCGGTAGTAATGATGCGCGATATTTTCTCAATTATTGATTTTAAATCTTTTGAGAAATGGCAGCAATTTGGTTTTGAATTGATTGATTTTTTTGAAGAAAATGAATCTTTATTTAAAAAATTTGCTCTCAAAGAATTTGATTTTGGCGTCGAAATTGAAAATGCGTCTAATAGAGGCGAAGCCATTTTTGAATTATTAAAAAAAGAAATCGAAAAAGTAGACAAAACATTAATTGCTACAGTAGATGGTGAAAAAAATCAGTTTATAAAATCATTAAAACATATCCAACAA
>JBIILY010000001.1:0-17770 GCA_044338225.1 Chitinophagales bacterium | reverse complement strand
CATTTTTGGGAACTTGTGAACGATTTGTGACCACAATCGTGCTGTATGATAAAGATTCGACCTAATAATAGCCCATTTAAAATAGCTAAACTTATCACCCATACAACAGACAAATCCCACAAATAATACTGGATAGCCCACATACCGCCAAATAGTATAAAACTTAATGCGATTTGAAAAGCTGCTTTTCTATTATTCGGAATTTGATATTCTTTGATGATTTGATGCCAATTTTTGAGATCTGCTAGTATCTGATCGTAGTTTACTTGACTTTGAGAAATTGAATTTGAGCCCATTTTTTAGTTATAAATTTAAAGCACAAATTTAAGTATTTTTTTTCAATTACTACAAATCAAAAAAATATGTTATACTTTTATGTAATAAATTTAGCCATTTCAAACAGGTATAATACCGTGATAGTAATAGTTTAGGTCATTTTTTATTGACCTATTACTATTACATATACGGTATTAACAAAAAAGCCTCATACAAACAGCAATAGGCTGAGATGTATGAGGCTGTAAATTAGCTTATTAGATTCTTAACAGACGTTTTTCTCCGTCATTTTATTCTCTCCAATAATATTGATATTAGAGTCTGAAATTGTTTTTTTAGATTTATCTACCAATGAACCTAGATTGAAATCCTCTTCTTCCTCATCAAACTCAAAAGGCTTGCTAAAATCCAAGCTCAATTCATTCAAAATACGAGAACGAGACGCATTTTCCATACTAGAACCATTATCCTTAATCTCAATTACGGGCAATGAAATAGCTTCTTCTCTTTCGTCAAAGTTAAAATCATGGAATCCTTGCTCTTGCTCTTGTTCTTCCTCATCTTCTTCGTAGGTATTGATTTCATTCAATTCCAACTCCAATTCGATTTGCACCTCTTGCTCAGCATCAACATAAATTTTATTATCTTCTTGCATTGGAACCGAGGTATTTGATTCCATTACATTGATAATTTCTTTTTGAACCGCTACTTCTTCTAGCTCTTCAAAGCCTTCTCCATTAAATCCTGTAACTACAATTGTCACACCCAATTCTTCGCCCAAAGTATCGTCGTACGTAGAACCAAAAATAATATCAATATCATTGCGAGAAGCTAGACGAATATCGTTTAAGATTTCATCAATTTCGTCGATGGTAACCTCATACTCTCTTGAAGAAGATACATTTACAAGCGCTTTTTTTGCTCCTCTAATATCCCCATCGTTCAATAATGGAGATTCCAATGCTTTTTTAACCGTAATTTTGGCTCTATCGGCACCATCTGCATAGCCAGAGCCCATAATGGTAACACCTCCGCTAGTCAATACCCCTTTCACATCCGCAAAATCTGTGTTGAACTCTCCTGGAACTGTTATAATTTCTGAAATCCCTTTAGCAGCGGTAGCCAATACATCATTTGCCAATGCAAACGCTTCGCTACCTTTCAATGAGCCATACATTTCTCTAATTTTATCATTAGAAATAATAATAATGGCGTCTACTTCTTCTTTTAAACTTTCTATACCTGCTGTAGCTTTTTCTACGGCAGATTTTCCTAGATTTGAAAAAGGCGTAGTAACAATAGCAATCGTCAAAATACCCATTTCTCTAGCTACCTGAGCTACCACTGGCGAACCACCGGTACCCGTTCCTTTTCCCATTCCTGCTGTAATAAACAACATTTGGGTATTATGGCCTAGTTCTTCTTTAATTTGAGCCAATGACTCTTCTGTGGCTTTTCTTCCAATTACAGGATCCGCGCCTACGCCCAACCCATTGGTTAATTCTGGGCCTAATAAAATTTTATTAGGAACTGGAGAGGCGAACAGATGTTGTTCATCGGTATTACACACAATAAAGTTAACACCAGCTATTCCTTTGTGATACATGTGATTAACGGCATTGGTACCGCCACCACCGACTCCTATTACTTTAATGATAGAAGATTTGTCTTTTGGCAAATTGAAATCTAAGTCCATAATATAATTTTTTAATGTTATTTAATTTATTTAGTTTTTTTATTTTTTAATTATCTAATATCTTCAAAATCTTTTACGGTATTCTCATCGAGCAATAAAGAATCAAATTTTGACTTTAGTCTATCGGCCCAACCGCTTCCTTTTTTAGCAACTTTTTTGACAGGAACCTCATTTATTTCTTCTTCAAAATCTTCAATTTGTTGCACTTCTACTTTCTTACTTCTTTCAATTTCTTCTGGAGTTACCACCATGTCATTATTTGCATTTTTGGCAGCTAATAACACCAATCCTATAGCTGTAGAATACATGGTATCGGTCAATGAACGATCTTTCAAATTGGATAAATACGCATTGGGTCTTCCTATTTGAGTATGAATACCTGTAAATTGCTCTACATAGTTTTTCAAATCATTGATCATAGCACCACCACCTGTAATGACAATACCTGCATTCAATGCATCTTTATAAAAATTCGATTGAATTTCATTTTTTACCAATGTAAATATCTGATCCAAACAAGCATTGATAAAACGGCAATACGTTCGCTGATCTATATTGATAGGCTCTTGTCCTTTAAAATTTTTAACTACTAAATATTTAGAATCCAAAGGAATATGCTTGTACAATGCACTGGTTGCATTCACATTTTCTTTTAGTGATTTGGCGGTCGTTTTACTCAATTTAAAATATTTTCGAATTTGCTCCGTCAAATATTCCCCCGCATAAGGAAAAATAGCGGTATGACGTATCATTCCGTCTGAAAAGATAGCTAAATCCGTAGTTCCTCCTCCTATATCTATCAGGCAAACTCCTTCGCTAATTTGCTCTTTGGACAAAACCGCTTCTGCCGATGCCAAAGGCTCCAAATCCATATTGATGAGCTCCAATCCTGCCATTTCTACAGCCATTTCAATATTTTTGGATGGATTGGTATTGCCAATAATAATATGCCAGTTCGCCTCAAGACGATTGCCACGCATCCCAATAGGATTGTTATTTTTTGGTATTTTTCCATCCACATAGAATTCTTGTGGCTGATAGCTAATAATCAACTCACCTGGACTGGTCATGATATTGCTCACTTGACTTTCCAATTGCTTAATATCGTGTTCGTCAATCAAGTTATCGGAATTGGGCCTGGTATAGCTCAAGCGCATAATCGTTGATTTTACATGAGCACCTGCTACGCCTACTATCACTTTCTTGATTTTCATATTGCTATTGCGCTCCGCAATTTCTACCGCCTTCAAAATATCTTCGGACGTATCCTTGATATTTTTCACTTCCCCTTCCTCTACTCCACGAGAAGCCACTTGTCCTTTACCCAAAATTTCGATTTTTTTATCGCCAATTTTTTGAGCTACAATGACACAGATTTTTGTAGTTCCGATATCGAGTCCTACTACAATTTCTCCTTTTTTCAATTCTTTTTGCGTATTCATACTTTTTATATTGATTTATTATTTAACTTTTTATGCCTATTATTTGATTTTTATACGTAAAATCTAAGTATTTATATTGAGACAAATCCACATAATTCAACACCGACTTGTAAAAAATCAATATTTTATTAAATCTTTTTTCGTAATCTTCATTTATGGTTCCAAATTTCAAGATAGCATGACTAAAAACCATCACCAATTCTATCTTTCCATTGGGTTCTACATACACTTGATCTATTGCTTTTGCCCAAAAATCATTTTCTTTCACAAAATTCAAAATCGTTTTTACTTCATACTGAATAAAGCTATCTGTTTTTGTGATTGGATTCAATAAGCCTTGCGTAGCACCCATTATAGCAATTACTCGTTTTGAAAATTTACCCGAAGTTGGCATTTTATCCCAATTTTCGGACAAATAATACGACTGCCCTTCTCCTTCAAAAATGCGTGCAATAGGATTTTTTTGTTCAACGAAAATGGTTAATTTCCCATTTTGCCCCGATACAATTTGAGCATTTCGCACATAATCATTTCGTTTGATACTTTCTTCCAACGCATTTATTTTCAAATCAATAATTCGCTTTCCTTTCCAATGTGCATTGACCATATCCACTTCCTTCATCATGTCTTTTTCATTGATAAAATAGTTGCCTTTTTTATCCGTAAAAACCAATTGAATAGCCTTCGCACGTACATTATTTTTCTTATCCATAGCATAAAAACTCGCTATAGCAAATACAGCCACAACACCTATCCATGCGATAAGTCTTATGATTTTTTTAAAGCTGTATTTTTTTCTATTTTCCATGCAATAATGTTATCAATTTTGGATGTAATAAATTTATATCGCCCGCACCAATCGTCACTAGCACTTCAATTTCTTCATTTTTTACATATTCTAATACTGCTTCTTTTTCCAAAATCTTGGAGGCGGTAGTCATATTTTCTTGTATCAAAGACGAGCTCACTCCTGCCATTGGCAATTCTCTTGCAGGATATATCGGCAATAAAATCACCTCATCGGCCATATCCAATGATGCCGCAAAGTCTACATGCAAATCCTTGGTACGACTATACAAGTGTGGCTGAAAAATAGCCGTAACTTTTTTGAATGGATAAATTTCCTTGATACTTTGAAGAATAGCCGCTATCTCCGTAGGATGGTGCGCATAATCATCTATCAATATCGAATTTTTCCCTTCATATAAGTATTCAAAACGTCTTTTGATGCCTTTGAATCCCGAAAGTGCTTTGGCTATTTCCTGCTCTTCGGCATCCATTAGCGTAGCCACGATAATGGTCGCCAACGCATTTTCTATATTATGTCTTCCGTTGAAATGCAATTTATATTTTTGTTCTTCATCGTTGATATCAAACATCCCAAATCCTTCCTGTACTTCGACATTGGTAGCATTGAACTCTTCATTATCAAAGCCATATATCATTTTCTCACAATCGGTTTTGATAAAATCAGCCGCTTTTTCATTTATGAGCAGAAGTCCATCTTTATCCAACTTATCTACAAATTCTTGGAACGCTTTATAGATATTTTCTTTGGTTCCATAAATATCCAAATGATCGGTATCGATAGATGTAATAACAATTAGATTGGGATTTAGCTGTAAAAATGAACGATCAAATTCATCGGCTTCTACCACAACTACATCTTCATTTCCAAAAACATAATTACTGCCAAAATTAACCGAAATGCCTCCCAGAAATGCGCTGCAATCGACACCACATTGTTGCAATACATAAGCAATCATACTGCTCACCGAAGTTTTTCCATGACTTCCCGCTACAGCGATTGTAAATTTATCTTTTGTAATCAATCCCAATGCCTCCGAACGCTTCATGATAGAAATTCCACTTTGCTGAATATGATTCAACAAGGCACTATCCTTTGGAATTGCAGGTGTATAAATTACCAAATCCACCGCATTTGGGAACATACTAGCTACATCTTCGTACTGAATTTGCGCGCCCATTGCTACTAATTCTTTCGTCAATTCGGTCTCAACTTTATCGTATCCCGAAACATTTTTTCCCGATTGGATAAAATATTTAGCCAAAGCACTCATGCCTATGCCTCCAATGCCCAAAAAGTATATATTCTTCAAATCTTTCATATTCATTAGTTCCATTCTGGTATTGATTTAATAATATAATCTGCTATTTCGCTAGCGGCATGTGGTTTTGCCAATTTTCTCAAACTCAAAGTCATCGCTTCCTGCATAGGCTTGTCTTCCATCAATTGCACCATCGTAGGCACTAATTTTTCATTGGCATCTACATCTTTTATCATAATTGCTGCATTATTTTCTTGCAATGCCATTGCATTTTTGGTTTGATGATCTTCGGCTACATTTGGAGAGGGAAGAATAATCAAAGGCTTACCCACGACAAACATTTCAAAAATCGCCCCGCCCGAACGCGATACAATAATATCCGCTGCTGCATAAGCCGCTTGAATATTTTGTATAAAATCAACTACTTTTATTGATTCCGATTCGTATTTTTTGTATTGACTCAAATACACTTTGCCACATTGCCAAATAATTTGATAGCCTTTATGTTTCAAAACTTCTAAATCTTTTTCAATAGCTTTATTGATAGCGTTAGCGCCTAAACTACCGCCTGTAATGAAGATCGTTTTTTGATCATTTTTAAATCCAAAGACAGCCAATGCATCTTCTTTGGACATCATACCTGCTTCAAAATCTTCTCGAATGGCATTTCCTGTATTAATAACATTTTTATTGGCAAAATAAGATTCCATACTATCAAAAGAAACAAAAACCGCTTTGGCTTGAGAACCTAAAATCCTATTGGTATAGCCGGGCAATGAATTTTGTTCTTGAATAAAAATGGGGATACCCATCCAACTAGCCATTTTCAAGGTTGGCCCACTCGCATAGCCACCTGTGCCTATAGCTACCGCTGGTTTATATTTCAAAATAACAAAAAAGGTTTTGATAAAACTAAATACAAGTTTGAAAGGCAAAGCTACATTTTTGAGGATATTAGCAAAAGTCAATGAACGCTGAAAACCTGCAATAGGCAGTCCTACAATTTCAAAACCTTCGGCAGGCACTTTTTCCATTTCCATTTTGCCCTGCGCACCTACAAATAAAAACGTAGCATCAAGCTTCTTTTCCAAAGCACGAGCAATAGCAATTGCAGGGAAGATATGTCCTCCTGTACCACCACAACTCATCAAAATTCGCTTTTTCAATTGACTCATTTTATACTTTTATTTATACCGCTATTTGGCTGGTTAATTCATCTATATACGTTTCTTTGGAAGGCGCTTTTCCCAGCTCTTCCAGCTCCACACTTCGGCTCACACTAATTATAACTCCAAAGGCAACTCCAAAAAACAGCAAACTACTTCCTCCCATACTCACCAAAGGCAATGTGACTCCCGTAGAGGGCAATAAGCCTACATTGACACTCATATTTACAAAGGCTTGAATAACAATACTTAACCCCAGCCCCAATGCCAATAAAGCACCAAATGTTCGAGGACTTTTTATTACTATCAAAACCACTCTATATAATAAGGTTAAATACAATAAAATCAACACAATCCCTCCAAGCAATCCCCATTCTTCAATAATGATAGCATATACATAATCCGAAAACGCATTGGGCAAAAAATTCTTTTGCCTGCTATTTCCGGGTCCATTAGGTAAAATGCCCCCTCTAGCAATAGCAATATGTGCTTGTTTTACTTGATATTGCATATCCTTTTTATCCTTATTGGTTGTATATTCCTCTATTCTTGATTTTATAGTTTTCAACCTTCCAAATTTCAAATAATCATCTGGTAAATTCATTACCGAAAAAATAAATAATGCACCAAACAATACGCCTACACCAATCGTACCAAAAAGCAAGGTACTTTTAACCCTACCTACAAACATCATGGTAAATGCCATCACTAATACCATAACCGATGTTGAGAAATTTTCGATAAAAATCAATCCAGAAATTACAAAAGTTACCAAAAGCATGAAGCCATAATACCCTTTTAAAGAGTTCAACTCATCTTGATATTTGCTCAAATATCTTGCTAGAAACATAATCAGCGCTACTTTTGCAAAATCCGAAGGCTGTATGGTAAAATTAATAATTGGAATTTTTATCCAACGACCCGCTTCATTGACACGTTCTCCCAAAAAAGTAGCAAATAAAAGCCCTAAAATAGCCATTGGAATTGCCAGTTTGTACATTCCAGCAAAATATTGATATGGAAATAAATGCACAACCCACATAATAGAAACAGAAAATATTATTAAAAACATATGTTTCAAGATATGAGAAGCCACCGATGTTTTTTGAGTATAGGCAAGCGTCTCTACGCTGCTATACACAGCCATAGCACTAAATAGAGATAGTAGCAATACCACCATCCATATTATTTTGTCGCCCTTAAATTTACTCAATATTTGCTCCATTCTTTTTTTATAAATCTTATAATTCTCTTACACAGTTTTTAAATTGATCGCCTCTATCTTCATAATTTTTAAACAAATCAAAACTAGCACAACATGGAGACAACAAAACACAATCTCCTTTTGCAGCTAATTTGCTAGCCGAACGCACGGCATCTTTCATATTATTGGTACTCAATACCACGTCCACAATGCCACTAAAAGTTTGTTGTAGTTTGAAATTATCTTCCCCCAAACATACGATTGCCTTTACTTTATTTTTGACCAAATCCAACAATACATCATAATCATTGCCTTTATCTACGCCACCTACTATCCATACCGCCTTTTTATGAAGGCTCTCTAGCGCATACCAAGTAGAATTTACATTGGTAGCTTTGCTATCGTTGATATATTCTACGCCATTAATAGACAAGAAACTCTCCAATCTATGCGATATAGCCGTAAAACTAGCAAAACAATCTCGCAATTTCTCATTTCGAATTTCAAAATGTTTGGCAGCAATACCCGCAGCCAAAGAATTATAATGATTATGTTTGCCTTTGATAGTTAATTCTTGTGTGTGCATAGAAAATTCAGGTTCTGAAATATTAATAATTAATTGTTCTTCTTTTATATAACCTCCTTTGTCGATAGGTTCAAGTATTGAAAAAGGAATTTTTTCGGAAAAAATCTTATGAGAATTTGCTTTCATAAAATCCTCCGTCTCTTTATCGTCTTTGCAGTAGATAAAAAGATCATTTTCGGTTTGATTTTGTGTAATTTTAAATTTTGAATACACATAATTTTTCATTTCATAATTGTATCTATCCAAGTGATCGGGTGTGATATTGAGCAAAATTGCAACATCGCACTTAAACGTATGCATATCGTCCAATTGGAAACTACTAATCTCCAATACATAGATATCCTTAGGCTCTTCGGCTACCATATACGCAAAACTATTACCCACATTGCCAGCCATACCTACATTAAGTCCTGCATTTTTAAAAACATGATAAATCAAATTTGTAGTCGTCGTCTTACCATTACTTCCAGTAATTCCAATTATTTTTCCTTTTTGATATCTGTATGCAAATTCTAATTCTGATATGATGGAAATACCTTTGGCTTTAATTTTTTGAATCATTTCCGCTTTATCTGGAATACCTGGGCTTTTCATTACCTCATCTGCATTCAAAATATTCGCCTCCGTATGAGTACCTTCTTCAAAATCAATTCCATATTGTACTAATTGATTTTTGTATTTATCCGCCAGCATACCTTTGTCCGATAAAAAGACATCGTATCCTTGCTTTTGTGCAAGAATAGCAGTGCCTACACCGCTTTCGCCTCCTCCCAAAATGACTATTCTCTTTTTCATTCGTCTATCTCAATTTTAAGAATACTACTGTAATTACGGCCAACAAAACCCCTACAATCCAAAAACGCATTACTATTTTGGACTCGGGAATACCCATTTTTTGATAATGATGATGCAAAGGCGACATTAACAAAATACGTCTTCCTTCGCCAAATTTCTTTTTTGTATATTTGAAATATCCTACCTGCATCATAACCGATAAATTTTCCACCAAGAAAATACCACACAACACAGGAATCATCATTTCTTTTCTAATGATAATAGCAATGGTAGCAATAATACCTCCCAAGGCCAAACTGCCCGTATCGCCCATAAAAATTTGAGCGGGATAGCTATTCCACCACAAAAATCCTACACATGCCGCTACAAATGCACTCACAAAAATTACCAATTCCCCAACATGAGGGATATAAAGTACATTGAGATACTCGGAAAAAATACTATTTCCCGTCACATAAGTTAGCACTGCCAAGCTAGCACCTATCAATGCTGAGCTACCGGCCGCCAGCCCATCAATACCATCGGTAATATTAGCCCCATTAGATACCGCAGTAATGATGAAAATCAACAAAATAAAAAATGGAATAAAATACAAATTGGGATGTAAACCCATTTTCTCAAAAATATCATCATAATTCAAATTATTCCCTTTCAAAAAAGGCACATTTGTAATCAGGTTCTTAGTATCATGGGTATAATACAAGCCATCTACTTCCTTACCTTTGCCCGGAATCATGGTATCTGTTTTAAAAATATTAACAGGGTTATAAGGATCATGAATTTTCCCTTCTTCCAAGGTAAAAACATAGGTATTATTCAAATCACGAACTTTGATATCAGGATGAAAATACATCATGATTGCTACAAAAATGCTTACGCCAACTTGTCCAATAATTTTGAATCTGCCCTGTAATCCTTCTTTATTTTTCTTAAAAACCTTAATATAATCGTCCAAAAACCCAATACCGCCTAATACAATAGACACGATAATCAGCATCCAGATATAGACATTGGTAAGATTGGCAAACAACAAAGTAGGGATAACAATAGCCGCTATAATTATGAGTCCACCCATTGTAGGCGTTCCCGTTTTTTCCATTTGTCCTTCAAGCCCCAAATCGCGTATAGTTTCGCCAATTTGTTTTCTTCTCAAAAACTGAATCAATTTTTCTCCAAAGACAATCATAATCAAAACACTGACAAAAACGGCCAAACCAGCTCTAAACGAGAGATAATTGAACAATTTTGCTCCTGGCAAATGAAATTGATTATTCAAAAAATTAAAAAGATGATACAACATAATTTCTACTTTTTAGAGTCCTAGTTCATTAAAAATTAATTCCAATACTTTTCTATCATCGAAATCATGTTTTACACCTTGAATTTCTTGATAGGTCTCATGTCCTTTTCCAGCTACTACAATAATATCACCTGCTTCGGATAGCATACAAGCTGTTCTAATAGCCTCTTGTCTATCCAAAATAGTCAATGTAGACTTCAACATGGCTCCATCCAATCCGTCTTTCATTTCTTTGATAATATCTATAGGATTTTCATCACGAGGATTGTCCGAAGTTAACAGCACTTTATCGCTATATTCACAAGCAATCTGCGCCATTTTTGGGCGTTTTTCTCTATCTCTATTACCGCCGCATCCTACTACGGTTATTAGATTATGTTCTTTTTTCAATCTTTTGGCTTCAAACAACAATTTCTCCAAAGCATCGGGCGTGTGTGCATAATCCACTATACCTACAATCCTTTTTACATGGGAAATGACTGTCTGAAATCTTCCTTGTATAGGCTTCAATTTGGAAATAGCTATTTCCAAAACTTCCTTATCCATGCCTAGCTCCAAAGCCATAGCATACACCGCCAAAATATTATAAGCATTAAATTCTCCAGACAATTGGGTGTAAATTTCTTTACCTTCAATTTTTAGACTCATCCCTTCGGTAAAGGTGTCTAATATAGCACAACGATAGTCGCCCATGCTTTTAAGCGCATACGAAACTTTCTTAGCCGCGGTATTTTGAAGCATGAAATTTCCATTCTTGTCATCAATATTGGTAATAGCTACAGCGGTAGCTTTCAAATCATCAAAAAATCTCTTTTTAGTATCTAAATAATGACTAAATGTTTTGTGATAATCCAAATGATCGTGCGTAATATTGGTAAAAATAGCTCCGTCAAAATCAATGCCCTCAATACGATACTGATCAATCGCATGACTACTCACCTCCATAAAACAATGCGTGCATCCGTTTTTCACCATTTCATTCATTAATGATTGAATAGAAATAGCATCGGGAGTGGTATGTGTGGAAGGCAAAATCTTATCGCCAATTTTAACTTCAATGGTAGACAAAAGACCACATTTAAAACCTAAAGCAGAATACAAATTAAACAATAATGAAGCCGTTGTGGTCTTACCATTGGTTCCCGTAACGCCTACCACGGTCATTTTTCGAGAAGGATAATCATAAAATGTACTTGCTAACTGCCCCAACATTTTCGCTGAATTCTCTACTTGAATGTAGGCAATTTTGGAATGTAAAGAATCAGGTAAAATTTCACAAACAATAGCGATAGCACCTTTTTCAATAGCTTTTTCGATGAATTCATGCCCATTGGAATGCACGCCTTTGATGGCTACAAAAAGCGTATTGGGACGAACCAATCGGCTATCCATTTCAATAGTATAAATAGGCATTTCGTCCAAAAGATGTAAACTTTTAGATATTGTTTTATTTACCAATAAGTCTTTTAATTGCATTGCCATAATTACCCCAAATAAATTTTTACATAACTTCCTTTAAATATTCTTTGTCCTGGTTTAATAGATTGATCGGTTATTTTCCCCTTACCCTGAATCGTAACTTTTGCGCCCATATTTTCGAGTATATACACAGCATCTTTGAGGCTCATATCTTTTAAGTTAGGCATCAATTTTGCAGTGGTAAAAGAGGGTTTCATCACTACATTTTTTTTGGACACCACTGCCGTTCCCCACTCTGTAGAGGAATCGCCCAAAATAGTATTCCATCCCAATTTTTTGCCTATCGATACAATATCTTCTTTAAATCCTTTGAACGTTTTGAGGCCAAGAGTACTTATCGGGTTTTTTTGAAGCAATTCTTTATGAATTTTAATATCTGTAGCGTAGATTCTATCGGCTATATCTTTAAAAACTGGGGCGGCTACCACATTTCCATAAAAACCAATTGAGTTATTAGGTGAATTGACTACAACAATACATGCGTATAATGGATTTTCGGCAGGAAAATATCCCACAAAAGAGGATTGATAAAATTTTTCTTTATATCCATTTTTCTTGGTAGTAAGCAAATTCGTCCCCGTTTTGCCCGCAATAGAATAGTACGATTTAATATTAGAGGCCGTACCACTATCTACTACTTTTTCGAGCATTTTCTTAACGGCACTTATCGTTTCTTTTTTGGCAATATGCTCACTTACAACTTCGGGCTTAAAAGTTTCTATTACATTGCTATTATCTCTAATTTCTTTTACCAAATAAGGCTTCATCATCTTGCCATCATTAGCTACGGCAGCATAAAAAGTCAATATTTGCAATGGCGTCAACTTCATTTCATACCCAATAGACATCCATGGCAAGGATACCCCAGACCATTCTTTTGGTTTTTTGATTTGAGGAGGCACTTCGCCTACAATTTCAATTCCGATAGGCTTCGTAAGATTGAATTGCTCCAATTTTGCATAAAACTTATCTTTGTCCGAGCTATAAAATTTAAAGATGGGTTTTGAAATACCAACGTTGCTAGACATTTTGAAAGCCTCTTTTAACGTAACTGTTGCATCGATAGGATGTGCATCAATCATTTCTGCGTTATAATATTTATATTTACCTTTGCTCAAATCAATTTTGTAATTTTCATCACAAAAGCCATCTTCAAGCAAAGCCATTACGGAAGCCAATTTAATAACAGATCCCGGCTCATTAGGCTCGCCAATAGCATAATTATAATCTTCAATATATTGAATTTCATTGGCATCTTTAACTTTAAACTTGCCTAAGTTGGCAATGGCTTTAATTTCACCGGTTTTGATATTCATCAAAATGACCGAACCATGTTTTGCTTGAAATTTTTTCAATGTTTTTTCTAGAGAAGATTCCGCTAAATCCTGTAAATTGATATCTAAAGTCGTATAAATATCCAATCCCGGTTTCGCACCAAATTCACTTTGTTCTTCCAAGGGCATATATATTCCACCTGCCACTTTTTGCATGATAATTTCTTTATTTTCGCCCGACAATTCTTCATTATATCTACCCTCTATTCCCACTTTTAATTTACCCGAATCCCTAATATATCCAATAGTTCGCTGCGCTAAGAATCCAAAAGGCATTTTTCTTGTATTTTCTTGTTCAACGATTAATCCCGATTTATTTTTTGACAAATTAAAAATAGGGAATGACTTAATTACTTTATAATCTAAGAACGATACTTTACGAGCAATTGGAAAATAACGTTTACCACTTTCTCTAGCATCGGTGAGGGCTAATTTCCATGCTTCGGCTGATTTAATCGTTAATTTAGCAGCAAGAGCTCGTGCTAATGAGTCTATTTTTTGATTCCAAACCGTATCGAGCAATCCTTCTGCTCTTGTATCCATAAAAAGATTAAATGTAGGAATGGTAGTGGCTAACATTCGGCCATCATAGGTGTAAATATTGCCTCTTTCTGCTATAATCTTGCGCTCGGCTAGGGTATAATCATCCCCCAATTTTTTCCAATAAGCCCCATCAAAATATTGAGTGTCCAATATTTTCCATACGATGAGAAGGCTTACTATAAGTAGTATGCCAAATACAAAGTAGGTTCTATAAAGGATATTACTCTTGGTGTTCAAATTCTTTTTTATCTAATGTTATTCTAAAAGGGGGTTTATCCAATGGTACTAAGTTCATTTCTTTTGCTTTGGGCGTTACTTCCGACAATTTGCTCTTGTACATCAAGTCGCTTTTTTTGGTTAAATACTCCCATCGCAATTCTTTTAATTCTTTTGCTTTAAAATTGATTTCTCTAATCAAACTAATGGCTTTGTGGTTGTTCCAAATGTACAGCATTGAAAGTGCAAATAAATACACCACAAACTGTAAATTCTTCCTTGTCCACTCTAAGAGATACTTGATGGTGCCTTCCAAAGTATATTCCATTGGTTTAATTTTTTAATTTTTCCATTACTCTCAACTTGGCACTTCTACTTCTACTATTTTGTTTAATCTCTGCGGCAGATGGTGCAATAGCTTTCTTGGCTATAACTTTCCAATGCCATTCTTTGCGCTTTCCAAATATATCGGTGGTAGGTTGTTCTTCATATTCGCCATACTTCATATAATTTTTCACAATTCGATCTTCCAATGAATGAAATGTGATAATTGAAATTCGACCTCCCACTTTTACTATTTTTGAAATACTCTCAAGCATACGCTTCAAAGTTCCCAACTCATCATTCACTTCCATTCGCAATGCTTGATAAACAGGCGCTGCATAACTTTCAAAAGGACCAAATTTAATTCCAAGTAGAATTTCATTTAAATCGTCGCTTTTTTCAAACTTTTTATGAACTCGTTTTTCTATAATCCTAGTAGCCAATGTTTTTGAATTTCGCACTTCGCCATATTCTTGAAAAATCCACTGTAGCTTTTCCTCGCTGTATGTATTGAGAATATCTTTTGCGGAAATAGCCATTCGCTTATCCATTCTCATATCCAAATCTATATTGCTACGGTATGAAAATCCACTGGCATCATCATTGAACTGAAAGCTACTCACGCCCAAATCGGCCAAAACACCATCGACCTCTACTACCCCAATTGCCAACAAATAGTCACAAGCATTCTCAAAATTTTCGCGAATCAGCTCCAGCCGATTGTCATCCAATTTATTTTGAAAAGCACTTTCATCTTGGTCAAAAGCATACAATTTGCCCTTGGAACCTAGCCTATCTAGCAACAGCTTTGAATGTCCGCCCCCGCCATACGTCAAATCTACATAAACTCCATCTTCCATAAGATTGAGGCTATCAATAGATTCATTTAAAAGAACGCTTATATGATACATGCTTTAGTTTATCTTAATTATTAATGCGTTATGTTATTTATAAATCAAGATTTCCTAAAACTCGCTCGGCCAAATCTTCAAAAGAACTACTATCTTGCTGATTCATCAAATCATTGTATTTTTTGCTATCCCAGATCTCAAAATAATCTTTGACAGGTGTTAATACAATCTCTTTTGATATACCCGCATATTCCAATAATTGCTTAGAAATATTAATTCTATCGCCTGCATCCAATGTCATTTCGGTAGCACCGCTATAGAATCTTCTCACAAATTCTCTGTTTTCTCTATTAAATGTATTCAATACATCAATTTTTGCTTTCACTACTTGCCATACATCATAAGGATATAAGGTAAGACAATTTTCAAAACCTCTATTTACAACAAATTTGTTTTGAGCTTCTTCGGACATACCCTCTTTGAGAGCCGTAGGAATTCTCAGCCTACCCTTGTCGTCTATTTTAATAAAACTTTCTCCTAAAAAAGCCATTTGTGAATAAATATTTCCACAAAATTACACTTCTTTTTTTAATTCCCCCATATTTTCCCACTTTTTTTTAATAAATTTTTCAACAAAAGACTCCCCTTGTTGTGGGAAACATGTGGATTACTTTTTATAAAAAGTCCAAAAGCCCATCAAATACTATTTTTAAAGGAATTTAACATTTTAAATTATTAACAAAAAAATCTTGTTTTATATCAACACATGTTGATAGTTTCTTAAATTTGAGCTAATTATGTGGTTTTACTACCTTTGTGGATTAGTTATATTTTAAGCTAAATTTTAAATATTTGATTTTCAACACTATCGATAAAATTGAAATTATTAATTATTTAAAAATGTACTATCTATAGTTCAGCAAAATAGATGTCAACAGCATATAGTTATAAGAAAAAAAGGACTTTAGAGAGAATGCGCTATTTTTGCAAAACACAATATAAAATAACCAAGCATGAAAATACGCAATTCATTGATTTTAATATGCTTTTCAACAAGCCTGATGCTTTTTTCTCAAACAGCAGAAACAAAAAGTGTAACGAGAATGATGTCTTTGGGGGAAAATGTGGGAATCAAAACCAAAATGCCTTTTGCGAATGAAAAAGACCTAACCAAACTGCTCAATCAATGCATGAAAGATATTGCGGCAGAAAACGTACAAGCACCTAAAGGTAGCAATGAACTCATATATAACAATGTTCCTGTAAATGGCTATTCAGATAGAATGAAAACATATAACACCTTTTTACAAGAAGGAAAAGATGTAGCATGGACCAGTTATTATTTTGATGCCTCAAATAAAAATGTTACGAGCATAGACTCCATGAATAATTTTATAAATCGATTTTATAAAAAACATATTTCTAAATTATATGAAGATAGCATCAAAGAGGCGACCTTTGTTTTTGAAAAATTAGATGTTACGCTAAAAAAAGAAAACAAAAAAAGATATGAAGCAGAAAAAGACATAGCCGAATCTAAAAAAAATATTGAAGAAGCAGAAAAAGACATTGAAATAGCGAAGAAAAATATCAGCAATAGACAAACAGGGCTAGATTTACTTAAAACCAATGTAGAAATAGCTGAAAAAACATTAAAAGAGCATAAAAAGACTGAGAAGGAAGTGGATGATGCTGAAGATGAATTTGACAATAACAAAGATAAGTTAAAATCGCTCAAGAAGAATTTGGAGCAATTGAAAAAAAGCCCCGAAGCGAATGCCAATTTGATCACAGCCCAAAGTCAAGACATTCAATCTATGGAAGCCATTGTCAAAGAAAAAGAGACTAAATACGAAAGTTTGAAATCTATTTATAAAAGCAAATACAAAGAGCTAGACAAAATCTTGGATAAAGAAAAAGATAGATTGCATGATGCAGAAAAAGAGATAAAATCCAATACTAAGACCGAAAATAAAGGAGGAAATCAGATAGAAAAAGAACGGAAAAATATTACGGAAAATGAAGCCCTTATTTCAAAATTTGAGACCGTTACCAAAGTTTCTCTAAATCAAGAAATCGAAGCCCAATTGAAATTTATAGAAAATTTAAAAGAACGAAGTTTAATCTACAAATAAATATGAACCCACTTACGCATTACTTATTAGAAATCAGTGCTATAAAATTAAGCCCCGAAGCACTTTTTACTTGGGCTAGTGGACGACAATCCCCCATTTATTGTGACAATAGAGTGACGCTTTCATATCCAAAAGTTCGCGATGAAATTTGCAAACAATTCGTAGAAAAAATAAAAGCTCAATATCCTCAAGCGGAAGTGATAGCAGGGGTAGCTACAGGTGGTATAGCGCATGGAGTATTGGTAGCACAGGCATTGGGACTCCCTTTTGTGTATATTAGAGATAAGCCCAAAGCACATGGAAGGCAAAATCTGGTAGAAGGCGATTTGAAGCCCAATCAAAAAGTAGTAGTAA
>JBIILY010000102.1:0-5296 GCA_044338225.1 Chitinophagales bacterium | reverse complement strand
ACCGATTGCGGCGGAAAATAATGAATGGATGCGAGCATGTTATATGCATATTCTTCCAAATCGGTATTGTGCTTGGATCTATTGAATACATCTGTTACTTTTGCTTGATCTATCTGCGATTCCAATAGACTTTTTGCAATAGAATGGATATAGTTTTTTTCACCTAAGTCCGAATGAAATGAAATTTGCAACATACGATTTACCAATTAAGTTTGTATAATTCCTAATCTAAAATCCTCTTTGATAGGAGCATGATTGGCTGCATCGATGCCCATTGAAATAATTTTTCGAGTTTCGGCAGGATCAATAATGGCATCAACCCACAAACGCGAAGCCGCATAATAAGGCGTGGTACTTTTATCGTAATCTGCTTTGATTTCGTTCAAAATCTCATTTTTCTTTTCTTCGGTAATTTCTTCACCTTTTTTCTGCAATGCACTTACTTTGATTTGAAGAATGGTATTGGCCGCTTGACTGCCTCCCATTACGGCTATTTTGGCTGTAGGCCATGCCACGATTAATCGAGGATCAAAAGCCTTGCCACACATTGCATAATTGCCCGCGCCATACGAATTCCCAAGAATAATAGTAAATTTAGGAACAATACTATTGCTCATCGCATTCACCAATTTTGCGCCATCTTTTATAATACCTGCGTGCTCGCTTCGGCTTCCCACCATAAATCCTGTTACATCTTGAAGGAATACCAACGGAATTTTCTTTTGATTACAATTCATGATAAAACGAGCGGCTTTATCGGCACTATCGTTGTAGATAACACCACCAAACTGCATTTCGCCTTTTTTGCTCTTTACTACTTTGCGCTGATTGGCTACTATGCCTACAGCCCATCCATCCACTCGAGCATAACCACAAACGATACTTTGCCCATAGAGTTCTTTATATTCTATAAAATCGCTATCATCAACCAATGCTTTGATCAAATCTCTGGTTTCATATGGTTTGGAATTATCGGCCGATACATAATGATAAATAGCGTCCTTGTCTACCTTTGGTAGAGCAGGGGTTATACGATTGAATCCTGCTACTTGCGCATTTCCCAATTTATCGATTATTTTTCTAATTTGAAGCAAACAACTGGCGTCATCTTCCATTTTATAATCCGTCACGCCACTGATTTCGCAATGCGTGGTAGCGCCACCCAAAGTTTCATTATCAATATCTTCGCCAATAGCCGCTTTTACAAGGAAAGAGCCCGCCAAGAAGATACTGCCCGTTTTATTTACAATCAAGCTTTCATCGCTCATAATAGGTAAATAAGCACCTCCGGCTACACAGCTGCCCATAATTGCGGATATTTGTGTAATGCCCATGGCACTCATTTTGGCATTATTTCTAAAAATTCGTCCAAAATGCTCTTTATCCGGGAAAATTTCATCTTGCATCGGTAAATATACGCCTGCACTGTCTACCAAATAGATAATGGGAATATTATTTTCCATAGCTATTTCCTGTGCGCGAAGATTTTTCTTTCCTGTAATAGGAAACCACGCACCAGCCTTTACCGTAGCATCGTTTGCAACTACAATGACCATTCTTTTTTGAATATAACCAATCATAACCACTACGCCTCCCGCTGCACAACCACCATGCTCGGCATACATTTCATAGCCTGTAAATTCGCCTATTTCTATCTGATCCATGTCTTTGTCCAAAAGCATTTCGATACGCTCGCGCGCCGTCATTTTTCCTTGACCGTGGAGTTTTTCAATGGCTTTTTTACCACCTCCCAACTTTTGAATTTCTTGAAGATGTTTATGCTTGGAAAGGATCATTTTCATTGCATCTTCATTGATATTTGCCTCTAAGCTCATATATTTTTAATTAATAATTTGTTTTGAATGTTGATATTTATCGCTAATATTTTGAATTTTTTTGATATAAAATACTTTGTAAATGAGCAATACCACTATATAAGCTCCAGCAATATCTATTGTATAGTGAATATGCTGCATTAGTAAAAATAAGAATAATACAAATGTAAGAATTAAAATGACTCTTTTGATAAAATGATTGGGCATGACAAAATAACACACCAATATAGATACCGCATGACCGCTGAAAAACAAATCTTTTGTAATTTTATAGCCACTATACGTAGTCGAATTCAAAATAGGATCTTCAAGAAAAACGAGATTGATAGGAGGCTCTAGATTGACAAAATAAATCATCAGAAGCCTTATGGTAAGGCAAATAATATAGAATTGAAAAGTGAATTTGAGTAATTTTGGATAAGCTAGTAGTAAAATATATGTGTAAAAAACCACCCAATACAATACCACAAAAACATAAACTGAGACATCTTGTGCTGGAATCCAATTGATGAATAAATCATTGAGCTGAACGCCTTTAATGCTTTCTAACCACACCAAATTAATCTTAAACATATAGGAAATGAAGTAGAAAAAAGCTAGGGTAATAACCATTTCTAATATATTGGATTTTTTGTTAAAAAAAGCACCCCAATTGTGCTTAAAATCTGATAACCAATAATCTATAGGCGTCATATTACTGAATTCTTACGGTTGCTTTTTGTGCAAATTTAGTTAATTGAACTTTATTTGACTCAGAAATTGATGTTTTTTCAAGAAAAGCCAAGGCTTTGTCATAATAAACATCTCTTTTGGCCACTACATATTTATAGGCGCCACTTTCTTCAAAAATAGTTTTAAAATCACTCACTTTTTGTTCGTTGAATTCTTGAGTTTGCAACCAATTATTAATCAGTTCTTTGTGATATCTATTAGGACTTTGCATGGCTTTGATCATCAAAAGCGTCTTTTTATTATTGCAAATATCGCCACCTACAATTTTGCCTGTTTCTGCCGTATTGCCAAAAGAATCGAGCAAATCATCTTGAATTTGGAACGCCATACCTATGTTCAAGCCAAATTTGAAAATATTGTCACAATCTTTCGAACTGGCATTTCCCAAAATAGCACCAATTTTCATACTTGTAGCCAGTAAAACCGCCGTTTTATATTCTATCATAAATAAATATTCCATTTCTGAAATTTGGAATTGACTCTCAAAATTCATATCCAATTGTTGTCCGCTACAGATTTCTATGGCTGTTTTGTTGTACAATTTGAATATTTCGGAGAAATTAGGTGCCTGTAATTGTTTTTCAAGCAATTGATATGTCAAAATGAGTAGAACATCACCCGACAAGATAGCAATGTTTTCATTATATTTTTTATGAACCGTAGCCATACCTCTTCTCGTATCCGATTTGTCCATAATATCGTCGTGCATCAAGGTAAAATTATGAAACAATTCAATGGTCATAGCACAATTGAGCGCATCGTCATTCATCGGCTTAAAACAATCATGAATGGCGAGAAGCATTATGGGACGAATTCTCTTTGAAGGAAGCTGTAAAATGTATTTATATGGCTCAAAAAGCTCGGCAGGACTTATTTTGGGTATATTAGAATCGATGTAATTCTCAATTATTGTTTTATATTCTACAAATTCCTTCACGTATAAAATTTTAAAGGGTAAAAATAGTCTATAATCGAAAAAATGACTTGATTTTTTTATGGAATACGCTATTTTTTTTTAAATCGAAATGTTTGTCGTAGAATTTATAAATTTGCATATCTAAAATACAAATAAAATGATTTCTAATAAAGATATATCCATCGTAGGAGGAGGATTAGTTGGTTCATTATTAGCCTGTTATATGCAAAAAAAAGGCTTGAACGTGAATGTGTATGAAAGTAGAGGCGATATGCGAAGTGTAGGCTATATAGGTGGCCGAAGTATCAATTTAGCGTTGAGTACACGTGGATGGACGGCATTGGAAAAAGTGGGATTGACTCAAGAAATAGAAGCGATTTCTATTCCGATGTACGGTAGAGTCATTCATCAAAAAGATGGCAGCACAGATTATCAACCGTATGGGAAAGAAAATGAGGCAATTTATTCAGTTTCAAGAGGCGAATTGAACAAAAGATTGGTAGAGTTGGCCGATAATTTTGATAATGTAAAATTCCATTTCAATCAATTTTGTCAAAATGTAGATTTGCAAAAAGGAGAAGCCACTTTTTTAAATACCGAAACACAGCAATTAACCTCTGTAAAAGATGAAATGATTATAGGAACAGATGGTGCTTTTTCAAAAGTTCGTGCATCGATGTACACCATGCCAAGATTTGATTATCAGCAATTTTATATCAATTATGGTTATAAAGAATTGACCATTCCTGCGGGACCCAACGGTTCTTTTTTAATTGACAAAAATGCCTTGCATATTTGGCCTAGAGGCGAGTTTATGATGATAGCGTTGCCCAATTTGGACGGTAGTTTTACCTGCACCTTGTTTGTGCCTTTTGAAGGAGAAAATGCTTTTGATGATTTGACGAGTGAAAGCGAAGTGAAAGCGTATTTTGAAAATCATTTCCCCGATGCTATGCAGCTCATGCCTACGTTGATTGAAGATTTTTTCAAAAATCCTACCTCGGCTTTGGTTACGGTTAAATGCTTCCCATGGCATAAGAACAATGTCGCTTTGATGGGCGATGCAGTGCATGCGATTGTTCCATTTTTTGGTCAAGGAATGAATTGTGGTTTTGAGGATGTACGTGTTTTTGATGAATTATTTGAAAAACATACAGATGTTGAAGAATTTTATTCTGAATTTGAAGATTTGAGAAAAGAAAATGCGGATGCAATAGCGCAAATGGCATTGGATAACTTTATAGAAATGAGAGACTTGGTGGGCGATAAAGAGTTTTTGAGACGCAAACACATCGAGCATGAAATCATGGAAAATCCTTCTTATAATTATACTTCGATGTATCAATATGTCTCTTTTTCAAATGAGCCTTATTCCTTTGCTTATCAAACAGGCAAAAAACAATATAAAATGCTAGAAGAATTGTCTAAAATTGAAAATATTGAAAATAAATTAGATACAGAAGAAGTAAAACAAATAGTAAATGCTATTAATTAATAAAATGTTGAATATGAGAAAATTAAGTTTATTTGCTTCAATCATAGGTTTGATTGTCATTACTTCATGCAATCAAGTAGATAAAGAAGTTTCAAAACAATTCAATGATTTTTTGGATCGTAAATTTGAAGAAGGATTGATGCGAAATCCAGAGTTTGCATCGTCATTGGGGTTGAAATACGGAAATGGTAACTGGACCGATCGTTCGGAGCAATTTTATGACAAAGAATATGAAATTGCAAAAGTGACTTTGGATAGTCTATGTATGATGGATACAGCCAAATTGGATGAAAATTCCAAATTGAGTTTGCAATTATT
>JBIILY010000101.1:0-5319 GCA_044338225.1 Chitinophagales bacterium | reverse complement strand
TGCGAATAAAAAAGAGCTTGGGGAAAACGGCTTTTTAATGCCTCCATACGAGAAGTATGAATTTCATGCGGGGCAATAATTACCTTCAATGTAGGGAAATTTGATAGTATTTCCATAAGCAATTCTTCGTCCTTTGGCCATGTGCTCCCCATAATCAAACAAGGATTATTTCCAAGAAAATTGGATGTTTTTTCATCATCAAATGGCGTATCTTTTACAGCTTGCATTCGATCAAATCGGGTATCAGCAAGAACTTCCGATGCAAAATCCATTTTTTGAAGTGCAGTTTTTGAAATCGCATCCACTACATATAATTTCTCAAAACACGAAAGACAAAACGTTAAAATAGGATGATAAAAAGGTGAATAGGAAGTCCTGAAAACCCCATTTAAAAGAATTAAAGGAATCTTTCGCTCCGCAATGTTTGAAATCATCAACGGCCAAAACTCATAGCGCACCCAAAAGACTTTTTTAGGTTGGAAAAAATCTAAAAAGGTATGTATATCTTTTTCATTTTCAAAAGGTAAATATAAGACCGCATCCGCATATTTAAAATTTTGCTGTGGTTCATATCCCGAAGCTGAAAAAAAAGTGACTACAATTTTTGTTTGGGGCATTGTCTCTTTGATTTTCTCTATCAAATAGCGCACTTGTTCAAATTCCCCCAGCGATGCCGCATGAAACCAATAACTATCTTTAAAATCACGAGAATGGTGCATTTGATAAAACCGTTCATTTTGAGCTCTACCACTATATGATTTTTTCGCTTTTTGACTAAAAAACGTCATCACAAAAAATATGTTTTTTTGCAACCAACCTAATAAAATGAAAATATACTTTTTCAAATACCGTTTTTAACGAAACAAAAATAATACTATTTGCAAAAGGTCATAAAAAAAAGACCTTTGAAATGTGCTTCCAAAGGTCTTTTTGATAATTTATTTGTTTTAGGTATTTTTACTATTCAGCTACTCTAGAAGCTCTTTTGCTTCGGCTACGAGTTACTTTTGGCGCTTCTTCTACCACTTTGTTTTGATCTTCAATTTCTTTTTCTTGTGGGTATGCATAGATTCTACCGCAGTTTTCACATACAATAACTTTTTTACGTTGTTTTACTTCCAACTGTCTTTGAGGTGGAATTTTTGCAAAACATCCGCCACAGCTATCTCTATCAATTGTTACTACCGCCAATCCGTTTCTATAATTTGAACGAATTTTTGTATAACCATTCAATAGACGCTCATCTACTTTTGTTTTAGCTTCTGTACTTTCTGCCATCAATTGAACTAGCTCTTTATCAGTCTCTTCTTCTATCACTTGCAATTCTTGCGTCTTGATTTCAAGATCTTTTTGTTTAGACTCAATAGCTTTATTAGCTTCCGCCAATCTCAAACTCAAAGAATTTTTCTTCTCAGTAAAGTCTTTGATTTTTTTATCACAAAGCTCAATTTCCAATTTTGCCAACTCCAACTCTTTGCTCAATGATTCGAACTCTCTGTTGTTTTTAACACTATTTTGTTGTTTTTCAAGCTTTTGGATTAATGTTTTAGTCTCTTCTTTGATACGAGTACGATCTGAAATATTATGTTCAACCTCAGCCATTTCTGCTTCTACATTAGACAAACGGGTGTTAAATCCAATGATTTCGTCGTTCATTTCGCCTACTTCCAAAGGAAGCTCACCTTTGATGAAATTAATCTTATCTATTTGAGAATCAATTTTTTGTAAGCGATACAACGCTTCTAATTTCTCTTCTACTGATACTTCATTTCTTTTCATAACTTAGATATAATATTTTACTGGATTTGTATTAACACTCGAAATTTGGGTGGGCAAAGATAATACATTTTTTTTAATATAATTGAAAATTAATTCCTTCGTAAACTGTTCACTTTCATAATGTCCGATGTCCATAATGCTCATTTGCCACTCACTATCAAAAAATTCGTGATACTTCATATCTGCCGTAATATAGGCATCGGCGCCTTGTGCTATGGCGTCCATGCGCAAAAAGCTTCCCGAACCGCCACACAGCGCTACTTTTTTGATTTTTTTGGCAACGGGCGTGTATTTAATAGCTCCGCAATGAAATGTCTGCTTTATATGATTTAAGAAATATTCCAAATCCATTGCCTCCTCCAGCTCGCCTATCATACCACTTCCTATATCATTAGCATTGTTTTTTAACGGTAAAATATCGTAGGCCACTTCTTCATAAGGATGTGCCGATTTCAATGCCGAAACTATCTGGGATTGAAGGTAAAAAGGGAAAATCACTTCCCAGCGATACTCTTCTACTTGTTCCAATACATGAGGCTTGCCAATTGTGGGATTAGATGCTTCATTACCTTTGAACGTACCAATGCCTGTATGAAAAAAACTAGCCTCGCTATAATTGCCTACATAGCCTGCACCTGCTTTAAAAACTGCCTCCGCCACTTGCTCCCTAGCTTCTAGGGGCATATAGGCTACCAGTTTTCGATATAATTCTGTTTTAGGTTGTAAAATACGTGTGTTTTGCAGCCCAATTTTTTCAGCTATCATCTGATTGACGCCTGTAAAAATGTTATCCAAATTGGTATGAATGGCATAAATAGCTATATCATTTTTAATAGCTTTTAATATCGTGCGCTCTACATAATTTTTGCCTGTAATCTTCTTCAATCCCGAAAATACTATGGGATGATGCGCAATGATGAAATTACAATTTTTTGTAATGGCTTCTTCCACCACCGCTTCGGTACAATCTAGTGTAATCAAAGCACTGGTAATTTCCGCTTGACTATCGCCTACTATCAACCCACAATTATCATAACTCTCCGCCAACAAAGGATTTGCCCACTGTTCCAAGAGCTGTATACATTCTTTAATCTTCATTTTAGATAAATTCTATAAAACAAAATTAATAGGAATATCACAAATCTGTTTTTTAATTTTTTAAAAATACAAATCTCAACCCATATTCTAAAAATCAAATTCCTATCTTTGCAAAAAATAAATGTAGATGTCGTTTTTTGAGATAGAAAATTCATGTAAAGATACACAAGCACGCGCAGGAACCATTACCACCGATAATGGTGTAATACAAACCCCTATTTTTATGCCTGTAGGCACCGCAGCTACGGTCAAAGGGGTTCATTTTGAAGAATTGCGAGAAGATATTGGGGCGGATATTATTCTAGGAAATACCTACCATCTCTACCTTCGTCCAGGCACCGATGTACTAGAAAAAGCAGGCGGATTGCTCAAATTTGGGGGATGGAACAAACCTATGCTGACCGATAGCGGTGGATTTCAAGTATATAGCCTAGCGCATAGACGAAAGATAACAGAAGAAGGTGTACGATTTCAGAGTCATATCGATGGTTCCTATCATTTTTTCACACCCGAGAATGTCATGGATATTCAACGTAGTATTGGAGCGGACATTATTATGGCTTTTGACGAATGTACTCCGTATCCTTGCGACTATGGTTATGCCAAAAAATCATTGGCAATGACCCACCGATGGCTCGATCGTTGTTTTACCCAATTCAACGCCACACAGCCCAAATATGGCTATCAACAGTTCTTGTTCCCAATTGTTCAAGGAAGTGTTTACAAAGACTTGCGAATAGAAAGTGCCGAATACATTGCCAGCAAAGAAGCCTTTGGCAATGCTATAGGAGGCTTGGCAGTAGGCGAACCCGACGAGGAAATGTACGATATGATAGAAGTAGTCAATGAAATTTTGCCAAAAGAAAAACCGCGATATTTGATGGGTGTAGGAACTCCTGCCAATATCTTGGAAGCGATAGAACGAGGCGTAGACATGTTTGACTGTGTGATGCCCACTCGAAATGCACGCCACGGATACCTTTTTACCAATGAAGGTATTATAAACATTAAGAACAAAAAATGGGAATACGATTTTTCGCCCATAGACCCCTTGTCTACCAATCCGCTTCTTCGCAATACTACTAAAGCATACTTGAGACACTTGATTCGTTGCAATGAGTTGCTAGGTATGCAAATAGCCAGCATCAACAATCTTTCTTTTTATCTTCAAATGGTAAAAGAAGCTAGAAAAAACATTGTAGAAAATCAATTCAAAAGCTGGAAGGATTCATATATCAAACGAGTTATGCAACGACTTTAAAATATTATTTATAAATTGAAGCTAAATTTTAGTATTTTTGTAAAAACATTTTGACCCACATGTTGAATTATAAAGAAATTATTACCCTTGAAAATGGGAAAAAAGGCGGAAAAGCTTGTATCCGAGGTATGCGAATCAAAGTTGCGGATGTATTGAACATGCTTGCAAATGATCAATCTATGGACGAAATTCTAGAATCTTATGACGAATTGACTAAAGAAGATATTCTTGCATGTTTAGCTTATGTATCTGAGAAAGAAAACAGTACCTTGCAGCTCGCTGTATAAAGCAATATTTTTATGTCATTACTATTTGATCAAAATATTTCTATCCAAGTAAAAAAAAATATTCAAGAATACTACCCTACATGTGTTCATGTAAAAGAGATTGGATTAATTAATGCACTAGATATTGAAATCTGGAATTATGCCAAATCAAAAAATCTAATTATTGTTACAAAAGATTCTGACTTTAATGACTTTTACTCATTATTTGGATTTCCACCCAAACTAATTTGGCTTAGAATTGGAAACTCAAATAATAAAAAAATTAGCGATTTACTTATTAATCAAAAAAACACCCTTTTAGAATTTAAAGAAAATGCTTTATTTGGCAAATTTGAAATAATCGAATAAATAAAAAAATATGATCATCAACGCACTCAAAAACATTTCATTATACAAAGACGTATA
Source organism: Chitinophagales bacterium (assembly GCA_044338225.1). Classification (GTDB taxonomy): domain Bacteria; phylum Bacteroidota; class Bacteroidia; order Chitinophagales; family JADJOU01; genus CHPMRC01. The sequence goes on along the minus strand of JBIILY010000101.1, from coordinate 489 downwards.
TACCCATTTGCCCGAAGCAATAGACTTTTTACAAAAAAACGATTTTTCTAATCTTGTAGAAGGCAAAAACGAATTTAGCGATAATTTCTATATCGTTAAAATCAAGGGAGAAAAAAATCCAAATTTTGAAGGCATACTGGAAGTACACAAAGAATGGATAGATATACATATTCCGCTCAATACCAACGATATCATTGCATACAAAGAGCTTTCTTTTTGTAGAAATATAGAAAAAGAATACAATGAAGAAAACGACTATATGCTCTACCGCGAGCAGGATAGTTGTATAGCTGTGCTTCCTATTCAGTATTTCTGCATTATTGACACTACCATGACCCACATGGCTATGCTTGGTGAGGGGAGTATTGAAAAATTGGTAATTAAGATTCGAAAGTAATCCCTTCTAATTTATGCAAAAAAACATCCTCTACATTTCATACGACGGCATGACCGATCCACTAGGACAGAGTCAAGTACTGCCATACATCT
>JBIILY010000100.1:0-5332 GCA_044338225.1 Chitinophagales bacterium | reverse complement strand
TTCAATATCTCATATGCGATTTGTTAAAATTTAGTAATTTTTAACACTTTGAAATTTAAGAAAGCATTACTTTTGTGTCGTTAAATTAACTATATATCAATTATTAAAAAATAAAATTATGAGCAAGAAAAGATTAATGTTAGTAGAGGACGATATCAATTTGGGAAATTTGATATTTGACAATCTTGAAATTAGTGATTATGAAGTGACTCTATATAGAAATGGAGAAGAAGCATGGAGTAATTTCGAAAAGGGAAAATTTGATATGCTATTATTAGACATCATGATGCCAAAAAGAGATGGCTTGAGTTTAGCCAAAGAAATTAGAAAAGTAGACTTCTCTATACCAATTATATTCTTAACGGCTAAAAGTTTGAAAGAAGATAAAATTCAAGGCTTTAATGTAGGTGCAGATGATTATTTGACCAAGCCTTTTGAAATGGAAGAATTGACCGCTAGAATGGAGGCTATTTTTAGAAGAGCTCAAAAAGGTATCAATGTAGATGGGGTAAAAGATTTTAAATTAGGTAAATTCAATTTTAATCTAAACAACAGAACCTTGAATGGAGGTAATGAAACACATAAATTGACGACGAAAGAATCTGGATTATTAGAGCAATTATGTATTCAACAAAATGGGATATTGACCAGAGAAATTGCTTTAAAAGCCGTTTGGGGAAGTGATAATTATTTTACAGGAAGAAGTATGGATGTCTATATTACAAAAATAAGAAAATACTTGAGTGGTGATCCATCTATCGAAATTCAAAATATTCACGGAGAAGGATACAAATTAATTATTAATTAAAATAAAAGTTGTATTTTTGGTTTAGTTTTAAGTGCTTCACATTTATGTGGAGCATTTTTTTTGTACTATTTTTACATTGATTATCAATGCTTTTTTGGATATAATATTAAAAAAAATGAAAATAAATCGAATTAATTAAAAAAAATAAATTACTTTTGCAGTCCAATTTTTAAAACGACTAAAATTTATATTATTGTGAAGCAGTTAAGTTATAGAACTCAATTTGTAAGTAAGAAAGCTCATAAGAAAGAGTGGTACATTATAAATGCAGAAAATCAGACAGTAGGAAGAATGGCTACTCAAATCGCTAGTATCTTGAGCGGAAAACATAAGCCAACTTTTACACCCAATGATGATGCAGGTGATTTTGTTATTGTAATCAATAGCAACAAATGTTCTTTTACAGGAAGAAAGTGGGATCAAAAGATCTACACACGTCATACAGGATATCCTGGTGGACAAAGAATGATAGCAGCAAAAGATTTGAATGTTAAAAATCCAATTGCAATTATCGAAACAGCTGTAAAAGGAATGTTACCTAAATCAAAATTAGGAAGAGCTATGTATAGAAAATTATTTGTATATGCAGGCGCTGAGCATCCACATGCTGCTCAAAAAGCTTTAGAGATTAAAATTGAATCAAAATAATTATAATTTAAAATAATGGCAAAAACAAACAATATATCAGTAGGTAGAAGAAAAGCTTCCGTAGCTAGAGTATATTTGAAAAAAGGCTCTGGGAAGGTTTTGGTAAATGGTAAAGATTTTAAAACTTATTTTTCTTTAAGTTTTATGCAAGATAGTTTGATGACTCCACTTAGAGTATTGGAGCAAGAAGGTCAATATGACGTTTTTGTAAATGTACAAGGCGGTGGTATCAAAGGTCAAACTGAAGCGGTAAGACTTGGATTGGCAAAAGCATTAGTTGTTGAAAATCCAGATAACAAACCAGCATTGAAGAAAGAAAGATTGATGACTCGTGATGCACGTGTTGTTGAGCGAAAGAAAACTGGTTTACGTAAAGCTCGTAAGAAAGAACAATATAGCAAACGTTAAGATTTTTTTTTATCTAAAATTATTAAAATTCAAAATAGAGATATAATGGCATCAATAGATCAAAAAGCAATGTTGGAAGCTGGAGTACATTTTGGACACTTAAAAAAGAAGTGGAACCCAAAAATGCTTCCTTATATATTTGCAGAAAGAAAAGGAATACATGTAATAGACTTAAATAAAACTGCTGAAAAATTAGAGCAAGCAGGACAAGCGATGAAACATATTGCTAAAAGTGGTCGTCAAATTTTATTTGTAGCTACTAAAAAACAAGCAAAAGACATCGTTAAAAATGCAGCTATGAGCTGTAATATGCCTTTCATTACTGAAAGATGGTTGGGTGGTATGATGACTAACTTTACAACGATTCGTAAATCAGTAAAGAAAATGCAAAGCATTGACAAAATGTTCAAAGACGGAACTGTAAATAATATTACGAAAAAAGAAAGATTGATGCTTTCTCGTCAAAAAGACAAATTGGAAGTAGTATTGGGCGGTATAGCTAATATGATGCGTTTGCCAGCTGCAATATATGTAGTAGATATTTCTCATGAAGATATTGCTATCTTGGAATCAAAAAGATTAGGATTGACAACTTTTGGAATCGTAGATACCAATTCGGATCCAAACAAAATCAACTTTGCAATACCTGGTAATGACGATAGTTCAAAATCAATAGAATATATCACTAATTATTTAGTAGAGTGTATCAAAGAAGGATTGGCGGAAAAAGCAAATCATGTCTCAGAAGAAGAAACTGAAGAAACAGAAGTTGTAGTGAAAAATTCTAAAAGAACAAAAGTTGTAGAAGAAGTTACAACAGAAGAAGTTGTAACAGAAGAAGTTGTTAAAGAAGAAGTTGTAACAGGAGAAGTTACAACAGAAGAAGCATCTTCTGAAGAATAATTTTTAAGAAAATAAATTAATAGAGAATAATTTAAATTAATCATGGCAGAAATTACAGCAGCAGACGTAAAAAAATTGAGAGATACCACAGGTGCGGGTATGATGGATTGTAAAAAAGCATTGACGGAATCTAATGGCGATTTTGATGCAGCAGTAGATTACCTTAGAAAAAAAGGGGCTAAAGTAGCAGAATTAAGAGCAGGAAGAGATGCTAACGAAGGAGTTGTTTATATTTTGACTTCTCCAGATAATAAATTTGGAATCATGGTACAAGTAGGTTGTGAAACAGACTTCGTATCAAAAAATGAATCTTTTATTGCTTTTACAAAATCTATTGCAGAATTGGCATTGAACAACAAAATCAAAAATTTAGATGAGTTGTTGTCTGCTTCTTTGGATGGAGTTTCAGTAAAAGAGAGAATTGACGAAAAAGTAGGTTCAATAGGAGAGAATATCTCTATCCAAAACTATACTAGTATTGTAGGTGAGTGTATTGCTACATACAACCATAACTTTAGAGTAGGTGTAATGGTAGCTTTGAACAAATCAGGCGATGATAAATTCAGTGCAGTAGGAAAAGATTTAGCTATGCAAATTGCAGCTATGAAACCTGTATCTGTAGATGAAACATCCGTTACTGAGGAGCAAAAAGAAAGAGAAATGGCAATTGCTAGAGAAAAAGCTTTGGCGGATGGCAAACCTGAAAATATGATTGAGAAAATTGCTGAAGGTGCTTTGAACAAATTCTACAAAGAATTTACTTTGTTGAAACAAGATTATATTAAAGATCCAAAAAAATCAATTGCTCAATTATTGAAAGAAACAGATGCTGACTTAGTAGTTACATCTTTTGTAAGATCTGAATTAGGAGCTAAGTAGTATTAGTTTTAATCAAAATATAAAAGCCCAAATATTATGTTTGGGCTTTTTTTTTAGAATAAATATAAATAGATGAAAAAAATAGCATTTTTTGGATTAGGAATATTTTTAATACATCTTTATTCATGCAAAAATACGCTTTCGGAAAAGCCTACTGAAGAGATTTTAAGAGATACGGTCTTATTTCAAAATCCTACTTCCATTCTTTTTCAAGATACGGTTCTTGATTTGGGCGAAGTAAAAGAAGGAGCCAAGGTAGATTTTAATTTTATTTTCACCAATTCAGGTAAATTTCCATTACTTTTACACTCTGTTAAACCTAGTTGTGGTTGTACGGTAGCCGATTATCCAAAATATCCAGTAGCTGCAGGAAAAATCGATACCATAAAAGGATCATTTAATAGCGAGGGGAGATTGGGAAGCCATGAAAAACATATTGAAGTGGTGAGCAACTCCGAAAGAAAAGTAAATACACTCATTTTTAAAATAAAAGTAAATTAAACAAATATGAATACGTTGACAATATTATTACAAGCAGCACAAGGAGGTTTTGATATGACTATCATTTTTTTGATGATGGGAATTTTCTTAGTAGTACAATTTGTGATTATAGGCCCAAGACAAAAAAAGAAAGAAAAAGAACAATTGGCATTTATTGAAAATTTGTCTGTAGGCTCTAAAATGGTAACGGCTAGTGGTATCCACGGAAAGTTTCTAAGAATTGAAGATAATACCTTGATTTTGGAAATTGATAATGGTGTGAAAATTAAAATTGAAAAAAATTACATCAATTTTGATTTGACCAAAGCAATAAATAACTCTACTGAGGTAAAAAAATAGTCTTCATTGGCACTTTATATTGATTTTGTAGCATTTGATATAAACAATATCTCAAATGATGCTAACTTAGATGATATTTATTATCAAAAAGTTATTCATTTTTTAAATCAATTAGGTTCTAAAGATTCTTTATTTGAAGTGCAAACTTCAGGCTCTACAGGTATTCCCCAAAAACTAAGTTTTTCGCTAAAACAAGCTTTTATAAGTGCTGAGCTATCCAATCAGTATTTTCGGATAGATTCAAATTCTGTATTATTTTTGCCTATGAATATTGATTTTGTAGGTGCTAAAATGCTTATTATTAGAGCTTTTATAGCTAAAGCAAAGTTGTGGATCGTAAAACCATCCGCTACAATATTTGATGATATACCCAATATAATTTCTTTTGATTTTGTTTCTATGACGCCTTATCAACTTGTTAAAACATTAAAAAATCAATCATCGTATTTTAGTAATGTCAAGAAATGTTTGATAGGTGGAAGTACTATCAGTAGCGATTTGAGGTCTAGGATTCAAACTCTAGATACCTCTTGCTCGTTTTATGAAAGCTTTGGAATGTCGGAAACGCTGAGTCATTTTGCTATTAAGCCATTAAAGAAATCAAACGAGATTTTTGAAGTGATTGAGGGATATCAAATTCAAGTTTCAGATGAAGGAATATTATCTATAATTTGCCCATTCTTAGATTCGGTGATTCAATCAAACGATATTGTGGAACTTGTTAATGAGCATTCATTTAAGTTTATAGGTAGGAAAGATTTTGTTATTAATTCTGGTGGCATCAAGATACATCCAGAATTGTTAGAAAAGGAATTAGAAGGTAAATTTAATTTTCCGTTTTATTTC
>JBIILY010000099.1:0-5351 GCA_044338225.1 Chitinophagales bacterium | reverse complement strand
TCCTTCACAAATGGTTTGGTTGATGGTTGAGAATGTTTTCGGATTTACGGTTAAATTAAGCGTCAAAATCGAGTCACAGCCTTTTGCATTGACCAAAGTATCCAAATAAGCACCTGAAATAGTTCGGTTGATGCCATTGAACAAGAAACTACTGCCTTGGCAAATGATTTGGTTGGTTGTCCCAAATGTTCTCGGATTTACTATTAAATTTAATGTTAAAATCGAGTCACATCCATTTGCATTCAGTAATGTATCCAGATAAGCACCTGTAACAGTTTGATTAATTCCGTTAAACAATAAGCTACTGCCTTCGCAAATCGTTTGATTAATCGTCCCAAACGTTTTTGGATTTACGGTTAAATTGAGTGTGAGAATCGAATCGCAACCTTTCGTATTGACCAAAGTATCAATATATGTTCCTGAAGAGGTTCTCCCTAAGAATGAATTACCTTGACAAATGGTTTGATTAATTATTGATGTAGAAATAGGATTGATTACTAACTGAACAGAAGTGTCTTCACTTTTACAGCTTATGATTTTTATATCAATAGCATCTAGGAAATTTCCAATAGTAGCTCCTCCTGCAGCACTAACAGAATTGAATCTTAACGTAAAATTGGTGTCAGAAATCGTGTTGGGTATAGTGTAAATTAATGAATTGAAAACCCACGCAGTATTTCCAGCCGAAAAATTACCTAGATTAGTGTATGGACCTCCTATTTTTCCTATTTCAACACTCATGACATCGGTGCCAGCTCGACCTCTATGTGCAAAAGAAATTTCAATTTGATTTCCAGATTTTGCTATAAAATTCTGAAAAAGAGTAGAAACCATATTTGCGTTTAATTCTACAAATTGATTGCCGCTATATGATGGAACACCCGAAAAACCATTGCTCCATACCTCAATCATACTATCACTTGCTGTCGTTTTCCAGCAGGGTACATTATTTTGATTTGTTATCAAAAAATTTGATCCACTGATAACCTGATTATTCTCAAAATCGGTATTGCATAAAATGGAAGTCTTTGTTTTTACATTTAGTCTATAGATACCTGCAATATTTGTTGTAAAACTAGATACATTTCCTGGGGAACTTTGACCGCTAGGAACGGTCCAACTATAAATATAACTGCCAGAGGGGGTAATTGCAGAAATAGTAGCATTTTTGTTTGAGCAATTTGGATTTGGTATTATTGAAATACCTGGTTTTTGTGTTGAATTTACTGTCAAATTTAATGTTCTAATAGAGTCACATCCTTTAGAATTACCATTTTTTATAGTATCTATATAAATGCCTGATGTGGTCTTACCCATAAAGGTATCTCCTAGGCAAATGAATTGATAAAACGTTGAATTTGAAATTGAATTAACGGTTAAATTAAGCGTCAAAATAGAATCACACCCTTTTGCATTCAACAATGTATCAAGATAAGCGCCTGAAACCGTTCGATTGATGCCATTGAATAAAAAGCTACTGCCTTCGCAAATGGTATGATTAATCGATCCAAACGTTTTAGGATTTACCGTTAAGTTAAGTGTCAGAATAGAATCACAACCTTTTGAATTGACCAAAGTGTCTAAGAAACTACCTGAAACGGAGCGATTGATGCCATTGAATAAAAAACTACTGCCTTGGCAAATTGTTTGGTTTATCGTTCCGAAAGTTTTAGGATTGACGGTTAAGTTTAGTGTTAAAATAGAGTCGCAACCTTTTGAATTGACCAAAGTGTCTAAGAAACTACCTGAAACGGAGCGATTGATGCCATTGAATAAAAAACTACTTCCTTCACAAATGGTTTGATTGATCGTAGAGAATGTTTTCGGATTTACAGTTAAATTTAATGTTAAAATAGAGTCGCAACCTTTTGCATTAACTAATGTATCCAGATAAGCACCTGAAATAGTTCTAATTATGCCATTGAATAAGAAACTATTGCCTTGGCAAATTGTTTGGTTTATCGTTCCGAAAGTTTTAGGATTGACGGTTAAGTTTAGTGTTAAAATAGAGTCGCAACCTTTTGAATTGACCAAAGTATCTATGAAACTACCTGAAACGGAGCGGTTGATGCCATTGAATAAAAAACTACTGCCTTGGCAAATGTTCTGAGAAAATGAACCAAACGTTTTCGGATTTACGGTTAAATTAAGTGTTAGAATAGAGTCGCAACCTTGACTATTGATTAATGTATCTTTATATACACCCGATACACTTATCGTTTGATTATTAAAAAAAATAGTATTAGGTTGGCAAATTGTCAAAAAACTATCTTTTTTTGAAGTATCTTTTACAGTAATAAATAAGTTTAAAAAACTATCACATCCATAGACATTTGTTAAAGTATCTCTATATAAACCAGATGTTGATATAACTTGCTGATTAAAAAATATGGATTTATTTCTACATATTGAAGCAAAGGAATCTTTTTTTGTACTTAATTTCAGTGTATCTTTTATGGCCAAAGACAAATTACAATATAAACTGTTTATCTGTGTAATATTTAATGCTAAATCACCATTAGGTTTTACCCTTGAAATAATGGCCGTATCATTATTTCCAATGATAACACTATCATTTACACCATTTAAATTAAATCGAACAATATTGTTCCTTCTTCCTTTGATTATAAATGTCGCAATACTGTCATTGCAGTTAAATGGTTTTTTTGTAATAATAGGTGTATCACATACCGTTCCACAAATACTAATTATAGGTGGAATATTAAAGTTTACAGAAGTAATTTCATTATCGATAGCACTATTATTTCCTATAGAGCCATTTATGTGGTGTCCTACATAACCATACCTTGGGGTGTTTTTCTTAATAAAAGCTGAAGTGTGCCCACCTACTTCACAAAAAGTAATTGTATCTGTAGCATTTATTCCCGTTGGAAAATCTAAGTTATTAGTTCCCGCATCAGTTGTTCTTCCAATCATCCATCTACTGTTATTGCCAGCAGTTCGCATTTGCGATGTTGAGCTTATGATTCCAATATTAGGATAAAGTGGATCGTGTTCATTTGAAGAAATCCATTTAGCATTATTGACTATTGATCCATTGCTATACAAACAGCTTATCCATACATTTCTATCTGTAACGGTATTATCTGCCAATTGTCCATTGTTATTTTCCCCTAAAGCAAAAACTTTATTTGTTGTGTCTAAAACATAATAACTTTGATTAGAAGCAGATGAAGACGTTCCTTGAATCATTTTGATTCTAGAAACACCTGTTGGCGGTGTCATTTGAATTGCAAAATTAGAATTAGCTGGAACGGATCCATTCCCCATTCTAATCTGATCTCCCCAGGTCCAGAGTGTATTGTCATTTTTTAATGCAAATGCAAACCTTGAATTTCCTCTACTAGCTATAATTCCTGTTAGGGGTTGTCCATTTGTCATCTTTACTGGACTCCATTGAGTAGCATTACCTATATCACCACGAACATTGGTTTGTTGAGATAGAACGAAGACTCTACCTCCACAAGTAGTTAGAATTATTGTTTGATAGGTTACAAACATCATTTTGACACTATCAGGGGTTATTCCTGCGGGAAGACCATCTGTTTTACCATTTACCGTTACTTTTTGAAAAGGAGCTGTGTTTTTTATTGTTGTACTTAATACAGCACCTGGATTTCCACTTGCAAACAATCCTGTAGAAGTCAATACGATCATTTGAACGTTATTGATACTATTTGAACCTACACCCGCAAAATAAATCGTTCCTGTTAGTGCTGGATAATTTGTAGAATTGATATAAATAGGACTTAATGCATTTGCCGTTCCATTGTTTAACATTCTTTCGCCCCATACTCTGAATCCTAATTCTTCCGATGCAATGGAAGAGTGGAATGAAGAGGTCATATTATCATATCCTATTGTATTAGGATCATTATTGGAGAAAACCCCCACATTTTGATTACATGTAATTAAACATTGTCCTACACTTTTTGAAACTGTTAAAATAAGTATAAAAAATAATGTGTAGAGTTTATGCATCAAATATCTTTAATCGGTGAATTTAATGAAATTGAATGTGCTTTTCCTACATTATCTATAAAATCAAATTGAATATATGAATTCATAGAACAAACTCCTTTTAAATGATACCGAAGTGAATTGATTCCTTTTTTTAACAAAATACAATTGGTATCTAATTCACCTTTTATTTCTGAGCCAATCCCAGCCGTGAACAGTTTTTTATGCTCTAAGATAATTGGAATATCTTTGTACGTTTCGGCTACTAATACTTGTATTTCAACATAGTTGCCTTTTGTCTCTTTGTTTTTAAAAATTGGATTATTTATTTTAAAAGTACTGTCAATAAATTCCATTTTGTAATGATCCGTTAAGATGATTATTGAATCGGGGAGATGTATAATAGAACAATCATGCCCTTCTATATGTTTATGACTAGAAATTGGATAAATTTTTGTGATGCCAGGCTTATTGAATATATAACTAGTCATTTTTTCAGCATTCAGCCTCATGCGTTTATTTTTATTAATTTCAATATCAAACTCATAAGAGTCATGAGAGAAATCAAATGGTATTTTACCATTTAATGCGGTCCTTAATGTATCTTGAGCTTGTAATTGAAAAGAAAAAACGAATAAAAATGTAAAAAAAGACGCATTTTTATGTACCAATCCCCAGTTAAAAGAATATTTTTTAAAAAAATAAACTATAAATAAAAGCAAAAAAATAAATACTAAAGTCATTTACATGTAGTTTATATCAAAAATTGTACCTTTTTGAACGATTATTGAATTTTTTAACGCATTTAATAATTGTAATATTGTGTCAAAATTAACTTTTTTTTTCTAATCTATGATTTTTATATCTTTTATCATAAAATCTATAGTCGTCCTACCATTGAAAATGTTTTCTTGCAGGGTATAGCAAATATTGATTTTATTACGTTTTATGTCTGCAATATCATAATAATCCGCCAATCCAAAACAGATTCCATTGATCTGCTTGCCAAATTCATCTTTTAAATGAAAACGAATATGATTTTTACCTACAATTTTGGTGCCGCCCGCATCTTGTAAGTTTTTAGTCATAAAAACAGGTTGCATATTAAGTGGTCCAAAAGGGCCAATTCGTTTCAAAACATCATAAAATTTGGGACTGATATCATCAATTTGCAAATGTGTATCAATTTCAATTTCTGGCTGAAGCATCTCTTCAGTAATGGATTTATTAGCTTCTTCTTCAAATGCAGCAACAAATTTTTCAAAATTTTCTTTTGGAATGGATACGCCTGCCGCAAAATCATGCCCTCCAAATTGATTCACTAGATGTTCACAACCTTTTATGCCTTGATAAATACTAAATCCTTTAAT
>JBIILY010000121.1:0-4804 GCA_044338225.1 Chitinophagales bacterium | reverse complement strand
ATAAAAGTATTGATTCCGCGTCCATTTGGGTTTGAAGGTATTCAGCCCGAAGATATTCCACTCAATATTATTCATGAAGATGATGATTTGATTATTATCAATAAAGAACCGGGCTTGGTGGTGCATCCTGGCGTGGGAAATTATACGGGAACCTTGGTCAATGCCTTGCTATTTCACGTAAAAAATTTAGTGAAAGGCACCGATGTCTTGAAGCCTGGTATTGTGCATCGATTGGATAAAGATACGAGTGGTGTGATGGTTATAGCCAAAACCGATTTTGCGATGGCACACTTAGCCAAACAATTTTTTGAAAAAACAAACGAACGAAAGTATTTGACCTTGGTTTGGGGCGATTTGGAAGCGGATTCAGGAACTATTGATAAGCCTATTGGCCGTCATAAAACCGATAGAAAAAAGATGACAACCTACAATGAATTTGACAATGAATATGCAAAACATTCGGTTACGCATTATAAGGTTGTGGAGCGTTTTGGATATGCTACGCTCGTAGAATGTGTTTTGGAGACAGGCCGTACGCATCAAATTCGCGTTCACATGCAGAGTATAGGCCATCCCGTGTTCAATGACAACCGTTATGGAGGCAATGTAATCGTAAAAGGAACCGTTTTCAGCAAATACAAACAATTTGTAGAAAATTGTTTTAAAGTATGTCCAAGACAAGCGCTTCACGCCAAAATTTTGGGGATACAGCATCCTACCAAAAAAGAATTTATGCGTTTTGATTCTGAATTACCGCACGATATGCAAGAATTGCTCGAAAAATGGCGCGTATATTCAAAAGGAAGAATAGAAAAAGATACCGAAGAGTAAATCCTATTTTTAAAATTTGGGCATGCCCTCGTCAAAGAGGCTAAAAATTAAGCCTTTTGCAAACTAAAAATCCCACAAAGCCTCTTTTACGAGGTCGGGCTATACACGAGTAGTTCTCCGCTACGCTACTAAGCTACTCGTTGCTATCCCTCATGCACGGGGAAATATCAGCTCCGTTATTCAAGCCAAATTTATCTTTGTTCATAAAACAGATTATACCAATCTACTCTAAACTTATTAAATAGTTTGGACTAATTTATAAGTAAGATTGGTATTATACAAAATATTTTTGTTTTATTTGAGCCAACAATTCTCTTGCAGGAATATAGTCTTCGATGGGAGTTTTACTACGTTTTTCTAGCTCGTCTATTTGTTCTTGCGTTAGTTCAAAATCATCTGCTTCATTCTCAATTAGAAAATCCACATAATCTGAAAGCCCTTTTAATTTGGCTTCAGGAATGTATTTTAAACGATTCTTAATACTTTCAACAATTTCCATTTTACAAAAATACATCTAATTTTTGAAAAAAGTGTTTTATTTTTAATCCAAATTACGCATTATACCAATCTTACTTATAAAAAATCCAAAACAAAACCTCACAGCCTAACTCCTTTTATAAAACGTGGATTCCCACTCAAATCCAATTTAGAGTCAATTTTGAATCCATTATATTCCAATAATTGAATGTTTTGGGATGTTTCGCAATAGATGATACCATTAGGATTGAGATGGCTTTGTGCAAATTCAAAAATTTTTTCATAGAAAATAAGAGGATTCGAATCGGGTACAAACAATGAAATTTTAGGTTCGTGCATCAGTACATTTGCTTCCATTTGTGTACGTTCTTTTTCGGGAATATAAGGCGGATTGCTTACAATTATATCAAAATTCCCTATCTGATTCCATTGATTCATATCCAAAAAATCGATAGTGACAAAATTTATAGTTGCGTTCAGTTTTGAAGCATTGCTTTTAGCTACTTCCAGCGCTTCTTTTGAAATATCTACGGCCGTTACAGCACTTTTTTTTAAGTGCAATGCCAGTGAAATAGCTATGCAGCCACTTCCCGTGCCTATATCTAATATGGAAATGGGATTGTCGGATTTTTGTTCGTCCAATATCCAAGTTACCAATTCCTCTGTTTCGGGGCGAGGAATAAGGGTATCTTTGGTTACTCTAAAATTATTTTTATAAAAAGGGGTATAGCCTATGATATAATCCAATGGCTCAAATGCCGCCAAACGATTGACTGCATCTTGCCATAAAATGGGTTCTTCTTTTTTTAGAAATTGGAATAAGCTTTTGAGTTCTGATAGGGGATAAAAGCCTTCCAAAGATTTTGAGAATTCGTCAAATTGCATTAAGGACGAGTTTGGATATATTGATTCAAAGATTTAACACTACTGCTTGATCTAAAACTTTCATTGACAAGGTAATATACGTTTTTGTCTAAGCAATTATCATACATCATTTTTGCAATTTCTAATTTTGAATTGTCAAAAGGAGCTAAATCCATTAATTGTTTGATTTGAATTGCTTTTAAACATCTGTTTTTCAAAGTAGTTTTAATTTGAAGTACCTTGTCATTATCAAAACTCAATTTTTGAGTAGCACCATGAAACATTCTAAACTCCTCATCGTTCATAGCACAATTAGTCATATTGGGCATATTGGGATTCGTATTTGTATTACCACCATTCAAAATATAATTTCTAAAATCATTTTTATTGTTTGGTATCAATAACAATTGTTGTGCTGTAAAATAGTTATCTACATCAAAAATATTGGGAAGCATTCGTTTCAATACATCTAGCATAATGGTTTCATCGGTAATGCCATTCGCCAATTCCATTGCTTGTGCCGTGGTAACACATCCTTGAAGCGTCAAATCCAATATATTTCTTGCTTTTACACGATTGTCTGTAGTGGATTGATTTTGCATTTTTACTTGATTGATTTGCGTAAAAGTAGCAGGGGTATTGCAGTTTTTTCGTCCGTTATAAACTGGTACAGTTTGGTTATTATGGTTATGATTATTATGATTGTTAAAATTATTATTATTTGGCACTAAAACCACACCTACCGTTTCATGATATAAGCGAAATGCTTGTGAAAACGAACGAAACGCATCCAATACGTCAATAAAATTTTCTTTGTCTACAATATTGGGATAAGCGGATTTAAGGAAATCGTATCGATCTCTTTCGGTAGATAATGTGGTAGCTATCTCTTTGGCTTGTATGGCACTAAAACAATAATTCCTTGAAGCATCCATTGCCAATTGGAAACTTTGAAATCCTCTTGTTTGGAAAATATTATTTTTAATAGTGATAAAATCTCTCTGGGAAATAATGCCATTGCAATTCAATTGCCCAAAAGCCCAAGAAGATATAAATAGAGCTGAAATGAGTAATATTTTTTTCATGATGTTTATTTTTAATTAATGATTAAATAGATTAAATTTGTACTTTTGACATAGAAAATTAACTCGCGTTTAAAATGCAAATATTAAAAAATATTAAAAAATAGAATGAAAAGATTTTTAAAGTCATTTGTATATGCTTGTGAAGGGCTTGAATACACTGCTCGCACCCAATTTAATTTCAAAGTACATTTGATTGGATTTTTTTTTATGAATTTTACATCATTCTACTTTTCGTTTACAAAAATTGAATTTATTATTTGCTTGATATTGGGATTTTTGGTTTTAATTTTAGAAATCTTAAATACCGCCTTGGAATGTTTGGTCGATTTGGCTTCGCCCAAATTTCATATTCTTGCCAAAAGAGCCAAAGATTGTGCTGCAGGAGCCGTATTGTTATCGGCAATGCTGTCTGTAATTGTATGGATATTAATTATGTATAATAAAATAATATAGAAATGAAGCTAGACATTGAATTTACTTCAAAAGAAATATTCTTTGATTTTTTTAATAAAAACAGAAGCAAGGTTTTTGGAAATACCAATGAATTTAATGTTAATTTATTGCTGACCCAAGAGGAATTTGAGAAAATGAAACACAACACCGAAATGTATGAAAAGCGAAAAGGATATTATCTTTTGGCAAAATATCAAGATGAAATCATTGGTTGGTCTTTTGGCGTTCAGCGCAGCCATGAAGATCTTTATATGGTCAATTCGGCTGTATTTGAGGCATATCGTAGACGAGGATTTTATACTCAAATATTAGCGGCCGCAATAGAAAAATGCAAAGAAATGGGTTTTTTGCATATTTATAGCAATCATCGATTTCACAATGCCCAAGTATTAATTCCCAAATTGAAACTAGGATTTATTATTTCGGGATTTACGGTAAGTCCAGTATTTGGTAGTTTGGTGCAATTGAGTTATTATACCAATGAAGACGTGAAAAAAGCATTTTTGAATCGTTTGGGATATGAACCTTTGACCGACGAAATAAGAGCAAAATTAGGTTTGTAGGCTGGTTCATCCACATTTCATCCACATTTTTATAATTAACTTTTTTTAAAGGCAATGTTTATTTAAAAATCACCATTTTTGTCTATTATTTAATACAATCGACTATGACTTTTATTGTTATTTTTTATTTATTGTCAGTATTGGGAACCCATATTGGACTCTATTATTTTTTCAAAAAGAATGGAATTCCTGCTTGGAAAGCCTTTGTACCTTTTCTCAATAAGATAGAATGGATCAAAATGGTAGGGCAAAAGCCGTCGTTCCTCGTTTGGTTTTTCATACCAGGTGCTAATGTGATAGCGGCTATTTCTTTGATGTCCGAACTATTGGATGCCCATCGTATTTATGGATTTAAAGAACATTACGGCGGTATTTTTTGTAGTGCAGTATATTTTCCGCATTTATTTATCAAACAAAATCCAACGTATTTTGGCCCCAAAGGCGAAATTGCTGGTGAGCGATTCAAAAAACCAAAACCAACTATTTTTAGAGAATGGACCGATACGATTGTTTTTGCAGTATCCGCAGCTA
>JBIILY010000278.1:0-2657 GCA_044338225.1 Chitinophagales bacterium | reverse complement strand
ATTTTTTGGATTTTCATCCTCCATTGTGAAAAATCCGTTTGAAAAATTTGATTCAGTAAATGCCGCATCTATTGCATTTGGATTAATTCCATTATTTAAAGCCGCGTTGGGTCTGTACACAAAATCAGATTGTTCAAAATAACGATCTTTATATCTCAAAGTATATCCTAGAGACATTGTGAGCTTATCATTTCCATTCGCCGAATCTTGAATTAGCTTATACTTTCCATTTAAATTTAATGAGTAATCTTTATCTGCCAACTTCTGATAATATGAACTATGATCTCCAGAATTATTTACTAAAAATTTATAAATTCCATCTTTTATAGTTAAAGATGTTGTTAATCTATCTGGTTGATTATTCTCGATAAAATTTGTAGAGCCACTTAAAACAAATGATAATTTATCACTTGGTCTCCATTCGTTTATTGATTGAATTACAAACAACTCGCTAATATCTTTTACCATTCTTCTTCTATAAACACTATCATTAATTCCATTGTTAAATCCTACATATTCATTTACTTGATTGCTAACGGTTCTAAAACCTAGTAAATTAAGCTTAGACTTAAATTTAGCACTAGTTGATAATGTCATATTCAACATAGCATTTTGATTTACATTCAATACATAACTTGTTTTATTGAAATTTTGAGCATCTCCACCCGATGCATAAATTACTTTAGTAAGACCATTGTATTGATAAAACTTATGACTATTAGATGCTGTACCAAATAAACTAAACTTTGTTTTCATTCCAAAATTCTTTGAAAATCCTCCATTTATGTTTATTTCACCATTCAACCTAGGGCTAGATCGTTTTTCTGGTTGCCAATTTCTTTCAACAAACTTTCCTTCTACTAATGTAGGTAGTTCTTTGTTTTCAACTATTCCTAATAAATTTACTCCCGATCCAAAATTATCATTTGAAATTGCGTTTGTATTAAGACCTGATTTTATTCCCAATGTTAAACTAGGTTTACCCGAAAATTCTTTTGTTGCGATATCAATAGATGCTCCACCAAAATCTCCCAATAAACTAGAATTGTAGGTTTTGCTTACCCCTATATTCTGAATAACATCAATTGGAAAATAATCCAAAGATATATTTTTAAACTCAGGATTATCCGACGGCAAAAACATACCATTTAATGTAGTGGTATTATATCTATCGCCTAATCCTCTTACATAAATCTGATTTCCGCCACCTTCTTCTTTACTTATTCCAGCCATTTTTACAACAGCCGCACCAGCATCGCTCGCTCCTTTTCGGCTCATCTCTTGCGCGCCCATTTTTTCTTGAATCACAACTTGTTTTTTCTGATCCAATAAAGTAGCTTGTTCGCTTTCTTTATTCTTCGAACCTCTTACCAAAGCACCTTTCACTTTTTTTACGCTTGCTTTCAATACAAAGGTTTCAGATACATTTTGACCTTCTGTCAATTGGAAAGATTTTGCAAACGTTTCATAATTTAGATTGCTAATTTCAATTTCAAAAGTTCCTGCTGCTGGAAAAATGATTTTAAAGAATCCATTTGCATCGGTTTTTGCACCTAGGGATTGGTTCTTTACTTTTACAAAAGCAAATCCAATGGGATTGTTGTTCTCATCTTTTACGATTCCCGTAAAAGTAACTTGGCTGTATAATGAAATACAGCTGATGGTTAATAAAATAATAATAATTTGTAACTTTCTCAAAACACTTAATTTTTTAATTTCGAGTGCAAAATTAAACTGTATTTGAGATGATTAGAATTAAGGTACGGTTAAGATTTTTTACAAATATTAACTTGATTTAAATTTAATGTTAAGCTAAAGTTATGTATAAAACAAAAACGCCCAACTGACAAGCATTTGGGCGTATATTTATTAAAAATAAATTTAAAATTATTTTGTAGAATCCACTATGGTAGAATCTAAAGCTACTGCGGTGGTATCCATTGCAGGCATTGCCAATGAATCCAACGGCGTATTATTTACTGGAGTCTGCATTTCGGTTTGAGTGGCATTGCTTCCCTTGTTAAAAAACAAAAACAACAAAATAGCCAAAACCAAAGCAAACAACAAAGGCAATAATTTTTTGAACAAACTACCCGTATCTTCTGCCGAATCAATTATACTTTGATCTCTAATTCCGTCATTTTTTATATTATTCTCTTCCATGATATTTTTGAATTAATTTTGAGCAAAAATATTCTATTTTTACCATTCATTTAAAAAAATAATTTTGATATTAATAGTTGGAGGTGGGTTGGCTGCTTTTTCGTTGGGAAAAATGCTCTTTGAGGCAGGCATTGCTTTTAAAATATTTAAAAATGAAATTCCAGCAGCATCTGCTATTTCTTCGGGAATTATCAATCCCATTTCGGGCCGAAACTTTGTGTTATCATGGAAATATTACGATTTTTTAGAAACCGCAAAATCCTTTTACCAGCTAGAAAATGAATCCTATATCGCACCAGTTTCTATAGAAAAACACGTAGAAGACCCTATTGCCTTTTCCAATCTATTATTATCCATAGATTCCAAAAAAGATTGGATTGAAATTTTAGAGTCGCAGAAAGTTCTCATAAAAAATTCATACCAAGTAGCGGTACCCTTTTTCTTGGAAAAATTAGAACATCTTTTTCAATCAATGAATGCTATCGAGTATGAAA
>JBIILY010000003.1:0-15790 GCA_044338225.1 Chitinophagales bacterium | reverse complement strand
TCAGGTAAATACCACTACCAATCAATACAAAGACCTTTCATTTCAAGCCATTGTTTTTGCCGAAGGCATTGGTGTTTTGAACAATCCTTTTTTCAAACACCTTCCTTTTGCACCCAATCGTGGGGAAGCCTTGGAGGTTATTTCAAAGAATTTTGAACTTAAAAACATCCTACACAAAGGGAAATTCATTTGTCCATTTAAAAATCATTATTGGATTGGTTCTACATTTGATAGAGTGGATATAAATCAGCCTTTGCATACCCAAAAAGCAAAAGATGATTTATTGGCAAAAGGAAAATTCTTTTTTGGGGATACGCCCTTTGAAGTACAAAATCACTTAGCGGCATTTCGAACGACAACGCACGACCGAAGACCTTTTATTGATGCACATCCTACATGGCCCAATTTATTTATTTTCAATGGATTTGGTACAAAAGGCGTGTCTTTAATTCCTTATTTTGCAGCGGAATTGATTCAGAATATATTGCACCAAACCCCAATTTCAGAAGAGGTTCAGATTCGGCGAGTTAAGGAAGACAAAAAATATCATTTGATATAAAAATTAAATTGTATTTTTGCACCTCAAATTTTTTAACTAACTTTTAATTAATTTTTAAGTTTTTATGGCAACTAGAATAAGATTACAAAGACACGGAAGAAGTAAAAGACCATACTACTATGTAGTAGTGGCCGATAGCCGTGCAAGAAGAGATGGTAAATTCATCGACAGAATTGGAGATTACAATCCATTGACCGTTCCTGCAACGATCAATATTGATTTCGACAAAGCATTTGAATGGGTAATGAGTGGCGCTGAGCCTTCAGATACTGTTAAAAGAATCCTTTCTTACAAAGGCGTTATGTACAAAAAACACTTGGCAAGAGGTGTTAGAAAAGGTGCTATGACTGCTGAAGAAATGGAAGCTAAAATGCTTGAGTGGTTTGAATACAAATCAAACAAAATCGCTACAAGAGTAGAGAAATTGACAGCGGATAAAGACGCTAAAAAATCTCAAAGAATGGCTGATGAAGTTAAGAAAAGAGAAGCTTATGCTGAGAAATTAGCAGCTGCTGAAACTGTAACAGAAGAAGCTACTGAAGAAGTAGTAGAAGAAGTAGCAGCAGATGTAGCTGTAGAAGAAGTAATGGATGCACCAGTTGTAGAGGAAACTCCTGCTGAAGAAGCTCCTGCAGAAACTACAGAAGAAACTGCTCCTGAAGCGGAATAATTTCTAAAACAATCATTAAAATTATAAAAGTGAAAATTGTGTAAAAGCAGTTTTCACTTTTTTGCTTTATATATGGACAATCAATTTATCAAAGTAGGAAAAATTTTAAAATCAAAAGGATTTGATGGCACCATGCGCGTGGCTTTTGATTATGAATTGCTTGAAGATTCTTTCAAAGCATTTTTTTTAGAAAAAAAAGGTGTTTATTCCCCCTTTTTAATAGAAAAATTAGATTTTGATGGGGAATCGGCACTAGTTAAATTCACCAAAATTAAAAGTAAAGAAGAAACGTCAGGACTCAATCAGATGGAACTATTTCTACCCGAACATATTGCAGAGCAATGTTTTGAAATCATAGATTGGGAAGACTATATGGACTACACCATTTACGACAAAAAAACGATGCTAGGACACGTAGTAGAAATATATGAGACCAAAGCTCAAACTACACTAGAAGTAAAGCTTGAAGGCTCTGAAAAAACCGTTTTAATCCCTTTTGTAAAGGATTGGATTCTCAAAGAAGATGAGGATAAACGAACCTTGTACTTTGAACTTCCCGAAGGACTTTTGGATATATAAAAAAAATATAGCAATGAAAATAGATATCATTAGTGTGATTCCCGAATTGATAGAAAGCTTCTTGACGCATTCTATCATGAAACGAGCCAAAGAAAAAGGGCTACTCGAAATCAATCTCATTTCGCTACGCGAATATGGCATAGGAAAATATCGTCAAGTAGATGATTATCAATATGGTGGCGATGCGGGTATGGTTATGATGTGCGAACCTCTGGCCGCTTGTATCGAAGATTTGAAAAAAAATACCCCGTACGATGAAATCATTTTTCTATGTCCCGACGGAAAAACATACAATCAAAAAATAGCAAATTCGTTGTCCTTAAAAGAAAATATTTTAATGATCTGTGGTCATTATAAAGGCATAGACGAGCGCATTAGAGAAAAATATGTAACCTTAGAAATTTCTATTGGTGACTATGTACTTTCGGGCGGCGAATTGGCGGCGGCAGTGCTTGCCGATAGTATTGGAAGGCTTATTCCGGGTGTATTAAATAACGAAAGTTCCGCTCTCAGCGATAGTTTTCAAGACAATCTACTTTCCCCACCTGTGTATACGCGCCCCGAGGTATGGGAAGGCATGGAAGTACCTAGTATCTTGCTCAGCGGTCATCAAAAAAATATTGAACAATGGAAACAAGACCAGTCCATAGCTAGAACTCAGGAGCGCAGACCCGATTTATTGGATTGAACCCTACGCATGATGATACGGAATACCTTTCATAATGGTATAGGCTCTGTAAATTTGTTCAAGAAAAATAGGACGTATAATTTGATGGGAAAACGTCATATCGGACAAAGATAACTTGCCATCTGCCCTTTCATATATTTTTTGTGAAAATCCATACGCGCCGCCTACCAGAAAAGTAAGTGTTTTAATACTGGTATCTTGTTTGTTTTGCACAAACTGAGCAAACTGTTCACTGGTGTATTTCTTGCCTTTATCATCGAGGAGAATCACTACATCGGACTTGTCTATATATTTTTCAAAAGCTTCCCCTTCCAATTGCTTCATTGTATCTACATGATCTACCGTCTTTTTCATCGTAATTTCAACCCATTCAATAGGCACAAAATGCTTGATTTTATTAGTAAAATAATCAATACTTTCTTTCGTAAATTCTGGGAAACTTTTGCCTATTAATAATACTTTAATTTTCATCTGTAAATTCTTATGTTTAATTAATTGTCAGATGCAATTCATAAATTACGCATGATCATGAAAGAAATGTATAAATAGATAGAATAAACCAATGGCTATCATCAGCGCTCCACTGAATATATGAGGATTGAACCAATTGCTTACATTAGAAAGCCAATGATTGGCTTTGGCACGAAACAAATACACAATCATATAAAGCACCAAAAAAACCGCTACAACACCTAGCATATATGAAAATATATAAAAAAATATATTCTTAAAACTATCGGTACTCAATGAAATAAATATAGGCGACAAAACAGAAGGACATGGTGTAAGTCCAGCCAAAAAACCTAACCAAATTTTCTCTTTATGCGACTTTGTTTCTTGATGTTTCGTATGCGAATCATGACAGCTACATCCTAAATAATCATCACTTTTCTTAGATTTTTTTATCAATAAAAACAATCCGTAGCAAATAATCATGACAGAAGATCCCACTTGGAGCCATTCTATATGTTCAAAATTTGGTAATTTGAAAAATAAAATAGAAACTGCCAAAACCAATGAAAAATGGGTAATCAAAAGGCTGGCTAACATCATCAATCCATCGGAAAACTTCTTTGACTGCGATGTGTGCAAAGCTACTATGGACTTTCCATGACCGGGCTCTAGCGAGTGCAACGCACCTAATACAAAGGAAGAACTATAGCTGAGAAGATTTGAAATCATTGAAAAATTTGAATTAATGAATTAGTATAACAAAAAAAAATCCATTTTTGTTTTATCAACTTCAAAAAAAACTACAAAATATGTTTTTCGGCATGATAACTGCTTCGAACCATTGGCCCGCTTTCTACAAACATAAAGCCTTTTTCTAGTGCTACCAGTCTATATTTTTCAAATTCTTCGGGAGTGACATAACGTTGTACCTCCAAATGTTTTCGAGTAGGTTGAAGATATTGTCCTAGCGTAATGATATCTACATCCGCATTGCGCAATTTATCCATGGCTTCATACAATTCATCATCTGTTTCTCCTAGACCTAGCATAATGCCCGATTTCGTCCGGCGAATGCCTTTTTCTTTCAAATATTTCAATACAAACAAACTTCTATCAAATTGTGCTTGAATACGTACTTTTCGGCTCAAACGCTCTACAGTTTCCAAATTGTGAGAAACCACCTCTGGAGCCACTTCTGCTATTTTATCCAAGATAGCCGTATCGCCTTTAAAATCAGGTATCAACGTCTCCATAGTGACCCCCGGTGCTTGCTTTCGAATAGCACGAACCGTAGCGGCCCATATCCCTACACCACCATCCACTAAATCATCTCGATCTACACTGGTGATAACGATATGTTTTGCACCCATTTTATTTACAGATTGTGCTACTCTGGCAGGCTCAAAAATATCTACATCCTCTGGTTTGCCCGTTTCTACATTGCAGAATTGACAAGATCGTGTGCACACATTTCCCAAAATCATAATGGTAGCAGTACCTGCGCCCCAGCATTCTTCTTTATTGGGACAACGACCACTTTCACATATTGTATGCAGCCTATTCTCCTGAATATTCTTATTGAGTTCGCTAAAATTATTTCCAGATGGCAATTTTATCTTGAGCCAATCTGGTTTTCGTACACGTTCTTTGGTAGGATTCATAACTGCAAAAATAAACAAAATAGTTTAAATAACCTGTATTGGATTTATTCATTATCAAGGATTAACAAATCTAAAATAATGATGTAATGAAATTTGAAAATAGAAAAAGTAATTTCAAAAACAAATAAACCATTACAACAATAAATAGCAATAAAAACAAGAGTAAACCTATAATAATTCCTTTGCCACTACCTTTATGTTTTCCTTCAAAATAATGCGCTTCTATGAGCTTATAATTGCGTTCATTGGCTTTGATGACAAAATCGCCTAATTGTCCCAAAATAGGGATTTCTCCTATGATAAAATCTATGAAAATATTTCGAAGCATCAAAATGATTACCTTTCCCTCAGCACCTAATTGAAGGGACAATAAAATGAATATGAAACTTGAAATAAATCCAGCAAAAGAACCTACAAAAGGAATTAAACTCAATAATGGATCTATGCCAAATTTAAAATTGAAAAAAGGTAAGGTAAACTGCCCATCCAAGAGTTTGGCATAGGCTTTTAAGAATCGAAATTTATGTTCTTTTTCAGATATATTCATTTGGAAATATTAACTTCCCATGGCGCGTTGTAGCTTTACCACTTGGTTTTCCCACCACAACTTTTGATCTTCTAGCTCGTTAGCATCCGCAAAATCGGTAATGATCAATACGGTATCGCCACTGATTTCGTTTTGTTGAATGGCAAATTCAAAAAAATCATCATTTTCGCTATTTTCCCATTGATATGCTACCAATTCTTCTTCTATATCATCAATCAAAGTTGCACTTTCTTTATACCCTTTCCACATAAAGGTATATTCATCGCCTTTATTATCACAACGTTCGCAAAACCACTGAGATAGATGCGTAGGCAATTTTACAAAATCATAAAGAATTCTGGGAGATGTTTTAATAATATAGTCTATTTCAAATATTTCCTTTGCCATCTTCTATTTCAATTAATAATTATACAATTCGAAGTGCAATTATAAACTTTTCTAATTGACTACAATACTTTTTTTTTCGTTTTAATGAAAATGTGGATAGAAAGTTAAAAATTAAGGCTTCTTTTTGACCTCATCTTCCTTGTCATAATCGTTATCCAATCTTCGGACTTTTTCTGGTACCAAGAAAGATGAAGGAAAATGTCTTCCCAATAACTTCAAATCATTTCTAGCACTTTCAGGATTGGGATAATCGCCTACACGCACTTTGTAATAAGGCTGCTGATATATAGTATAGCATCTGATAGAAGGAAATTTGTTGTAAAAATCGGATTTTACTTTCATGGCTTCTTCTCTACTATTCCCATTAAAAATTTGAATACGATACCCTTCTGTAAATGGACTTTTTCTAATAACTTTTTTATGAGAATTTATCAACCCATTGATATTAGAATGATCGATAATCTCTGATTCTATCTCAATTGATTTGGAAGTATCTCGTTGCTGGGAAAAACTTTCAATTGCAAATAAAGAAACAATAAGAAATAAGAAATTTTTCATTTTTAAAATCATATTTATGGGGCCAATCTTTTAATTATCCAATTATTTCCTTGCTTTTTATAAACAATTCGGTCGTGCAACCTTCCCGGCTGACCTTGCCAAAATTCTATTTCTAATGGATGGACATAATATCCTCCCCAATTTTCGGGACATTTTGCCTGTGTTGGATTATTGATAATTTGCTCCAGATTTTTCACCAATTGATCCAATTCTATTTCTTGACTTTGAGGGGAAGCAATAGCCGAAAACTGACTATTTTCGGGTCTTGTAGAAAAATAAGCTACCGCTTTTTCTCTACTTCCTTTTATTACAGTTCCTTTTATCCTTACTTGTCTTTGACATTTTTCCCAATAAAAAAGAAGGCTTGCATTTGGATTTTCCGCTAAATCTGCACCCTTAGCACTAGCATAATTTGTATAAAACAAAAAAGCGTGATCTTCAATTTCTTTAAGCAAAACCATACGAGTTTCGGGCATCATATCCTTGCCACAAGTAGCTATGGACATAGCATTGGGCTCTTCCACACCTTCACGATGCGCTTCATCAAACCATTTTTTAAATTGAACAAAAGGACAAGAATCTACGGCGTTTTCAGAAAGTTTGTACTTGTCATATTCTTTACGCCAGTCGGATAAGTTCATTTTATATCATTTTTATGGTAAGCCATTTCTCAATTTTGCTTCTTTTGGAGGTATACAATTCAAATTTAATTCGAATATATCCATTGATTGGCGGATATTTTGTAAGCCCCAAAACATCTGTAATAGTCTGAACATTATATCTTCTTGTAAATGTATACGTTTTATAATATTTTAAAGAATCTTCATTATTGCCGATATTGGTAGAATCTACTATATATTTGACACGAACCGAATCAATAATGGTATCTATAGTGAAAGTAGCTGCATAGTTTACAGGAGTATTGGTTTTTATTTCTGTCGGATTTGTACTGGGAGAGGTAATCATGATAGGCGTCAAATAGCCCCCTTGTTCTCCATCGTCTTTTGCACAAGCAATAATGAGTGCAATAGAAAGTAATCCTAATAACTTCATCTTTGAAAATCCTTTCATAATGGGTCGATTTATTTTTTACAAATTTATATCATTTTTTAAAAAGTTGGGCAAAATTGTTTACCACTCAAGCTCACTTCCGTTTCATCGCCAAATATATATCCAAATGATAATTCAAAAGCTCCTTGTGTTTTATTGGCGCTGCTAAGCCCCGATACCGTAAAATCATAGCTGACCGATACTCTATATTTTTGATACTCCACACCCGCTTGAAGAATAAAAGCATCTTTAATTCTATATCGCAATCCTCCTACTACATTTAAATATTCATTGACATTTTTCTTGACAATCATGCTTACATTGGTTTGGGTGGCCGGTCCTTGTTTCATATAGACAATAGAAGGCGATATGGCTAAGGTCTCATCCGCAAAAAACTCTGTACCTGCATGAACCACATAGCGTTTATAGACATTGCTATTAGAATTTTCATAAAAAAATTGATTGGGACTATTGAGATTGTATATCGCAAATCCCATTTGATACCCAAATCCATCATTGACTTTTTGTTGCCAAAGCACTCCTAGATTAAAATTAGCCTGAATCTGAGTTCTGCCATCTAGAAATGTTTCAAAATTAGGGACCTTTGGATTGAATTCAAAACCTTCTACTTGATTCCCAAATATTAAATCTTGCGAAAAAAGTCTTTTTGAAGTAAATCCGCCTTGTATTCCAGCCGACAAAAAGGAGGAACCATAGCGATCCAAGGCCAATTTATATGAAGTAGCAATACTTACATCATGTGTAGATAGTGTTCCTTCTCCAGCATGATCGCCATTGAATAGAATTCCAACTGACCATGTATTGTCTCCCGTATATTCTTTAAAAATTTTGGTGTCAAATGATGCACCATACGAGTTGTAAACTCCCGTAACAGGCGTATTGGCTACAGCTATATTTTGATTTCTAAAAATAGCCATTGCACGACTATTTCCATTAAAATTTCCAGTATGGGCAGGATTATAAAACAATCCAAAATTAGCTATTTGAGAATAATGTACGTCTTGTGCATTTAATTTACTTGAAATTATGAGCATTAAAAATAGACGCAACATTTTTTTTCTCAGCATGCATTGAATTTAAAAACGATTTCTCCAAGCAATATATTCTGCATCCGAATAGCTAATCTTGCTACTAAAACAGCCAGATGTATTAGCCGCCTCCGACTTAATTTTAGCGACTCTATTATCTGGATTGGGATGCGTACTCAATATTTCAGGAACACCTGGCGTATTTCCATTGTCAATTAATTTTTGAAAAAACCAATGAGCCCCATCACTTTGATATTTTGTAGGACATAGATATTTGACAGAACTAGCATCTGCCTCAGACTCGTTATCTCTGCTATAAGTCAACGTTCCTATTTGAGTAAACATACCTGCCAATTGAGCAATATCATTGCCTGATGTTCCTGCAAGAATGCTCAACAACAAATCAATTCCCATCTGCGTAGTCAATTGCTTGCCACTGTGTCTCAAATCGGCATGTGCAATTTCATGTCCCATAACACCAGCCAATGCCGAGCCATTGTCCAAATATTTGATCAATCCCGAATAAAAATAAATATAGCCTCCAGGAGTACAAAAGGCATTCAACGTATTATCATTGATAATTTTGACTTCCCATGCAAAATCATTGCGATATTTTACTTGTCCGGAATTCAAAATAGCATTTTTCACACTTTCTATATAAGCATGTCTTGGATCATTTGGACCAATAATTCTTCCCGCATATTGTCTTTCAATCTCTGCTTTTGACTGTAATCCCAGTTGTCTTTCTTGTTCTAGCGTTAGGAGATTTATTTTTCCACAACTGGTAAAAAGTAATATAAAACTTACGATAATTAAAAAGGCCTCTCTATTCTTCAATGACATTTGTTTAACAATTTAAGGTTAATGGATTTAATTAACGCAAAAATAGCGCATTTATGATGTTTAATAGAATAATAATTTCGTAAATTTGCAATTTATAACATTTATGGCAGTAAACAAGTCCTACAATATCCATTTTTCAAGCAAAACCCAACTTTTGCTCGACTCAAAATTTGAAGATTATGTAAAACTACAACATGAAAAGGGGACAAACGTTTGCTATTTTATTGATAAAAATGTTTGGGAAGCGCATCCTTCCAAGTTTTTGAATATTGAAAAACTTATAATGATTGAAGGGAATGAATCCTCAAAAAATTTCAGCAATATAGAAAAATACATTCAGCAATTGATTGATTTGAATCTTGATAAAAAATCTTTATTGATAGGCGTTGGGGGTGGAATCGTATCCGATATTGTAGGATTTTTGGGATCTTGCTATAAAAGAGGTGTCCCTTTTGGATTTTTTCCTACAACCGTATTGAGCAGCGTGGATGCCGCAGTGGGAGGCAAAAATGGGTTCAATTTTGGTGCCATCAAAAATGTTATTGGGACCATTACACAACCCGAGTTTAGTGCTTATGATACCTCTTTTTTAAAATCTTTGAAAAAAGAAGATTATTACGATGGATTTGCGGAAATCATCAAATATGGTTGTATAGCGGCCCCAAGTATTCTCGAACTTTTGGAGTATAATGGTTTTGAACATGAATCATTTCAAGAGACAGAATTACTGGAATTATTCGAAAAATGTATTACTATCAAATGTGATATCATTGAACAAGATCCATTTGACGGAGGATTAAGAAAAATACTCAATTTTGGACACACCTTAGGTCATGCAATAGAATCGGAATATGGCATCTCGCACGGAAAAGCGGTATCTATTGGGATGGAATTTGCAAGTTTTGTATCAGGAAAAACAAATCACGACTCTGCGTATTCTCAAAAAATTAAACTTCTTTTAAATCAATATTACCTTCCTACATCGTTTCCGTTTGATATAGAAAAAATGATGCAAAAAATCAGCCATGACAAAAAAAAGAATGCAGATAGTATCGATTTTATTGTACTAGAAAAACTGGGAAAAGCTACCATACAGCCATTATCTTCTGAAGAACTTAAATCCTTACTCATAGAATTTTCAGATGCAAAAAACGATTAAATTTGTAGGGGAAATAAATGGGGAACTTCACGCTCCTCCTTCAAAAAGTCACTCGCAAAGACTTTTGGCTGGCATGTTGCTAGCAAAAGGAAAAAGCATTTTGCACAATTTTGGACATTCGGACGATGAAATAGCTGCTTTAAACATCCTGAAAATATGCGGTGCCGAAGTTCATTTTCTCTCTGAAAACAGTATAGAAATCCTCTCCCATGGTTTGCCAAATAAAGAGCTGACGATTCAATGTGGCGAAAGCGGACTTAGCTGTAGAATGTTTACCGCTATTTTGGCTTCACAAAATCAGCTTTCTGTCATAGAAGGGACGGATAGTATTTTGAAACGAAATATGCATTTTTTCGAAAAAATTTTCAACCAATTATCCATTTCTTTTAGCTCCAACCAGGGCAAGTTGCCTTTCAAAATATCTGGGCCTTTTTTCCCTAAAAATATTGAGATTGACTCTACCGAAAGTTCACAATATATTACAGGGTTATTGTATCTGTATGCTTTAGCTTCGCATGAGAAGCCGCACACTCTTTTATTAAAAAACAATGTTAGCAAACCTTACTTAGATTTAACCCTAGATACCCTTTCTCAATTTGGCATAGAGATTCAAGAGAAAAACAACAGCTATACTTTTGAAAAAACGCAGATTTTTCATCCAATTGAAGCTACGGTAGAAGGCGACTGGAGTAGTGCTGCCTATTTTCTAGTAGCTGGCGCATTGTATGGATCTATAACCATGCATGGACTTCAGATGAATTCCAAGCAGGCCGATCGAAAAATCATAGACGTTTTGAAGCGATGCGGCACAAACGTAACCTTTTCCGACAATTCTATTACTATTTCGAAGCAAAATTTGATAGGATTTGAATTTGATGCTACGGATTGCCCTGATTTATTCCCTGTTTTAGCCGTTTTGGCATTGCGATGCGAAGGCACGACAATGTTAAAAGGTGTTAAAAGATTATATAACAAGGAAAGCGACCGTGCAAGCGTTATTTATAACGAAATCAATAACTTAGGAGGTGAAATAGCCATTATGGATGACATCATGATTATAAAAGGAGGTCAAAATTTTAACAAATTTTTTTTAAAAAATCATAAAGACCATAGAATTGTTCTTGCATTTTCTATCTTTGCGTTCGGAAATCAGGAGGATACAATTATTGAAGATATTTCTGTAGTATCCAAATCCTATCCCAATTTTTTTAAGGATATGTATAATTTAGTTAAAATATAATTGCTATGAAGCTTTGTTTGGTAATTTATGAGAAAAAATTGGATGCTTTATTGAGAAATATTGATCCACATTCACTTACTGAAGTACGTTTGGACTTTTCAAACTTTACAGATGATGAGATTGGGATTATTTTCAGACATTCAAAAAATCTTATTGCCACTTTTAGGGAAAATAACCGAACACCATTTGAACAAAGAATTCAATCCTTAAAAGTAGCGATAGAAAACGGTGCTGCTTATGTAGATATTGATATTGATTCGCCTAAAGAATCCTTTGAGCAGTTGTTGGAATTGGCAAAAAAACATAATTGCAAAACGATAGTTTCACATCACAATTATTCCGAAACCCCGGATATCAAAGAGCTCACAAAAACCTGTAGACAAATTCAATCCTACACGCCAGATATTATCAAAATTATAACCAAAACAGACAGTATTAGCGATTTGAAAAATCTAATGGCGCTTTATGCTTTTTATGATAAAATCATTGCATTAGGAATTGGGAAATTGGGAGGATTATCTAGGGTTATTGCTTTAGCTTATGATGCGCCATTTATCTTCACATTTTCAAAATCGAAATACAAAGTAGTAAACGGACAAATTTCACAAAAAGTCTTGGAAAAACTAGGCAGAATCCTCAAAGGCGTATAGTTATTCCTTGGAATTATAATCTTCCAATATTTCATAAAATTCTTCCCCAAAAGCTCTTTCTATAGGCTCTTTTAGGAATTTATATACGGGTACTGACAAGGACTCGCCCAACGTGCAAGCATCGCTACAAATACTCCATCGCTCATAATTGACTGCTTGCAACTTGCCTACTCCTGAGACACGAATAGGATATAAATGACAGGAAATAGGCTTGCGAAAAGCCGTTTTCCCTTCCAAATATGCTTTTTCTATACCACAATAGGAAATCCCATTTTTATAATTGATATAAGCACAAGGTCCTCCATTTATCAAAGGTGTATTGGGCGATTTATCATCTATATTTTCTTCATAAAAACCTTGCTGCTCTATTGCTTGTATGCCCTCTGGCGTCAAATAAGGCTTGTAATTTTCATATTCTTTTTCGAGAAGGGCTATTTCTTCTTTTTTCAATGGGGCGCCACAATCGCCTTCAATACAACATGCTCCTTTGCATTTTTGAAGATCGCATACAAATTTTTTCTCAAATATCTCCTCACTCACAAGGATGTCATCTATTATTAACATTTTTACTTATTTCTCATACAAAAATAGTATATTTGCAAGTAAAACGTTTTTAAAATGTATAAAAATTATATCTATTTCATACTAGGTCTATTTATTTTATCCTCTTGTGGAGGAAACGCTTCTGTTGTTCCAACTGCAAATTACACGCAATTTGAACTAAAAATAGCTCCAAAAATAGGTTCAAAATCTCTTGAACTAGGTAAATATTTTGTCTTATCATCCGATGATTCGGTGATGGTGAGTAGACTAGATTTTTATGTTTCTCATCTTACATTTTTTGATACAATATCCAATGCCAGCGGCACTTCTACGCTATATTTGTTTAGTCAAAAAACAAATGACACGATTGCTTATATTGATAGTAGTAGATCTTTAAAACATATTCATAAAATTAACTTTATGGCAGGGTTAAATGATTTTGCCAACAATGCCAATCCTACATCTTTTGCCTTTGAACACCCTCAAAGCACTTCAAAATCAATGTATTGGAATGAATGGACAAAGTATCGATTCATTATTTTTGAAGGAGAAATTAAGAAAAAAACAGGCGAAAAAGTCGCTTTTAGCTATCATACAGGCCTTACATTCAAAAGAGAAATTGAAATTTCAAAAACCATAGCCATTACACAAGGTGTAAATAACAAAATACAACTCAATTTGGCATTAGACAAAATTTTCTATCCCACCAATAGTGGCAATAATTTAGAGGTATTCAATGGAGAAAATCAAGGACATGCCGATGCTAGCGATATTTTAATAACAAACAAATTTTTAGCAAATTTCTCTATGGCCTTTGATCTGTAAAATAATTTTTAATTGCTTCCGTTATTTAAATATTAACTCTAAAAAATTAATTGATATGAAAGCACTTTACTCTCTAATTTTAAGTATAGTTTTTATAGGATTTATTGGTTGCAATAAGAACAATACTTCATCTAATACTGCTAGTACAAGCATTATCAATAAAGTCAATGGCACTTCTATTCAACTGGGAAAATCGTATTGGCTCAAAAACAATGATTCCATTATTATAGAACGATTGGACTATTATATTTCCAATATCACCATTACAAATGGACAAAATTCAAAATCAAACAACACCTTGTTTTTGATTAATTCTGAGAATAATAAAATTTCAATAAATTATTCTAATGAGACTAATCCCATTTCTTCATTGAATATGACCGCTTCGCTGACTACCGAACAAAACAATTCCAATCCTACTAGTTTTTCTGCTTCCAACCCACTAAGTAGCTCGAAAAATATGTATTGGAGCGATTGGACAAAATACCGTTATGTGGTTTTTGAAGGAAGAATCCTATCGGGTGGACAGTCCAAAACGTTTACTTTCCATACAGGACTTAGCTATGCTACCAATATTTCTATAAATGGCAACAAAACATTGTCCGAAAACAATACGATTGACTTGAATATTGACAAAATATTTTATCCAGTTTCTGGGAACAATATCAATGATAGCGAATTAATTACGCATTCTGAAGTGAGTCAAGATGCCATTACAAAGAAATTTATTCAAAATTTTGGAAGTGCATTTAGTTTTTAAACTCAATCTACTTTGTATCATTTTTTTGCTAATAGGTTGTTCTCAACCTTATTCAGAACAAATTTCATTTCCTACCTATTTCCCTCAAGACAATCGCATTCAATTTGACACCGTTACAAAAGCTCAAATCCAACTGGGCAAAAAACTCTTCTTTGACACCCGATTATCCATAGACAATACCGTTTCATGTGGCACCTGTCACCTACCTCATTTAGCATTTACCGATGGAAAAAAAATCAGCGAAGGCCTCAAAGGACATTTTAGTAGGCACAATGCTTCTACACTTATGAATATGGGATTTAGCCCTACATTTATGTTTGACAATAGAGCCCAAAGCCTCGAAATCCAATCGCTCATTCCACTTCACGATACCAATGAAATGGGGGGAAATATCAATGCAATTTCAGCTATTTTTGAAAAGGATCCAGAAATGCAAAAATTGGCAAAAAAAGCCTATGGCAGTTCGCTGGATGGATATGCTCTCACTCGAAGTCTAGCCGCTTTTATCAAAAGCTTGATAGCCGCAGATTCAAAATATGATGCTTTTTTGCGAAATAAAGACACCTCCCTTTTGACAAAAGATGAACAATTGGGCATGAAATTATTCTTTGGAAACAAAGCCAAATGCAATACCTGCCACTCAGCGCCCCTTTTTACCAATCATAAGCACTATGACCTAGGGATAGAAAAAGGAAACGACCGAGGTCTCATGGGGGCTACTCATAAAAAAGAAGACAGCGCCCGCTTCAAAACCCCTACTTTACGCAATATAACCGTTACGGCTCCTTATTTTCATGATGGTTCTGCGGCTACATTGGAAGATGTTATAAAAATAAAATGTACGCAGTCTTCAAAAGATTATCAAGCGGTTTCGTTAAGCGCATCAGAACAAAAACAAATTATTGCATTTTTAAAAACGTTGACGGATAAAAAATACAATTTTTGAATAGAAACGCATTCTATATTAATTTTGAAAAAAAGGTTAAAACTTTCACCCTCCGTTTGATTCAAAATAGATATTTTTGTAGACTAAAAACTATATTCAAATGTCTCATACTAATATAAAAGCGCCGACAGGCAATACATTAAGCTGTAAAGGATGGGTTCAGGAAGCTGCCATGCGTATGCTCATGAACAATCTAGATCCCGATGTAGCCGAAGAACCTGAAAAACTTATCGTATACGGGGGAAGAGGAAAAGCGGCTAGAAACTGGGAAGCGTATGACAAAATTATTGAATCGCTTCAAAAACTAGAAGAAGACGAGACGCTATTGGTACAATCGGGGAAACCAGTTGGCATCTTGCGTTCGCATAAAGATGCACCCAGAGTTATCATTGCTAATTCAAATCTTGTAGGAAAATGGGCAAATTGGGATCATTTCAATGAATTGGAACAAAAAGGATTGATGATGTACGGCCAAATGACTGCGGGTAGCTGGATTTATATCGGCAGTCAAGGAATTGTTCAAGGAACGTATGAAACGTATTTGAGTTTGGCAAAAATTCATTTTAATGGAAGCCTCAAAGGCACGTTAAACGTAACTGCTGGATTAGGCGGTATGGGTGGCG
>JBIILY010000098.1:0-5384 GCA_044338225.1 Chitinophagales bacterium | reverse complement strand
ATGCCATTATTGCTTCGGTAATGCTATCGGAGCGATATATAACCGACCGTTTTTTGCCCGATAAAGCTATTGATTTGATTGATGAAGCGGCTGCAAAATTACGTCTTGAAATTAATAGTATTCCAGAAGAATTGGATGAGTTGAATCGAAAAATTATGCAATTGGAGATTGAACGAGAAGCTATCCGAAGAGAAAAAGACGAAGATAAATTGTTGCATATTGAAGAGCAATTGGCAAATTTAGGTGCCGAGCGTGATATTTTTCAATCAAAATGGGATCAAGAAAAAAGTTTGGTAGAAAAAATCCAAACGGCTAAAAATAATATTGAACAATTGAAATTGGAAGCAGAGCAAGCGGAGCGTTCGGGAAATTTTGCTCGTGTTGCGGAAATTCGTTATGGACTGATAGTGACTGCGGAAAAAGATATTGAAATAGCGGAAACAGAACTGAAAACGGTTCAAGCCAACAGCAAATTGATGAAAGATGTGGTAACAAGCGAGGATATAGCCGAAATTGTAAGTAAATGGACAGGGATTCCTATTCAAAGTATGTTGCAGACTGAAAAAGAAAAACTTTTGGGACTGGAAGATGTACTCAAAAAACGTGTCGTAGGACAGGATGAAGCGGTGGAAGTAGTTGCAAATGCAATTATACGTAGCCGTGCGGGATTGCAAAATCCAAATAAACCTATTGGATCGTTTTTATTTCTTGGAAGTACAGGCGTAGGGAAGACGGAGCTGGCAAAGGCATTGGCGGAATATTTGTTCAACGATGAAAATTCGTATATCCGAATAGATATGAGCGAATATCAAGAAAAACATAGCGTGAGCCGTCTTGTGGGCGCGCCTCCGGGATATGTAGGCTATGAGGAAAGTGGTCAATTGACCGAAGCAGTGAGAAGAAAACCTTATTCGGTGGTGCTATTTGACGAAATAGAGAAAGCGCACCCTGATACCTTTAATGTTTTGCTGCAAATGCTTGATGATGGTAGACTTACGGATAACAAAGGTCGTTTGATAAATTTCAAAAATACCATTATTATTATGACCTCAAATATTGGTAGTGATATTATTTTGTCCGAATTTGAAGGATTGGAGGAGCGCGAAATGATAGCAAAAGTGCCTATGGTTCAAGCGGAATTGCTCAATCACCTCAAATCCAATGTAAAACCCGAGTTTATCAATCGTATTGATGATATTGTACTGTTCTTGCCGTTGCGCAAAAAAGTGATTGAAGCCATTGTCAAAATTCAAATCAAAGAAATAGAAAAACTTTTGGAAGCCAATAAATTGAGAATAGATATCAATGATTTAGCGTTGGAATATTTGGCAGATAAAGGTTACGATCCCGATTTTGGAGCTAGACCTATCAAAAGGCTTATCCAAAAAGAAATTGTAAATAATATCGCTAAAAAAATGATCAGCGGTGAAATCAAAAATGGCGATGAAATTATTGTAGATTTGATAGACGACTTAATTGTAATTTATCCCAAAAAATAAATGTAAACCCTTAAATATCAAGGCGGAAACTATTAAAAAATGGTTTCCGCTTTTTTTTTATTTTGCAAAATTTGGTATAACTATTTGATATTCTGAATAATTAAAGCATCTTTAATAGATACCCCGATAAATTTTTTTTCTGCAAAGAAAGCATTTATAAAAAATGAGATGTGAAAAAAATTTCGAGGAATGCTGTAAGTCACGTAACTAAGGATTCGGGGACGTTGGGGCAAAATTATCTATGCCGTCATCTCGGAAAATTTTTCTTGAAGAGATAGTCAACTTTGAAAAATTTATCCGTGATCTCAAAATAATGATTCTAAAAAATTTTTAGCTTTTTTGATTACAAAATATATGTTTAACAATTTTTAATTTCAAACGACAAATTTTGACACAATGAAAGCGTACTTTTGGGGTTATTAATTATATAAACTCAATGGTTATGGAAAAATTACCAAACAAATACGAACTCATCGTATACTTTTTGATCGCTAATTTCTTTATTTTTATTTTGTATTTATTTGCAAATGAAAATACGCAAATGTATCATCCCGAATTGTATAGAAACTCCAGTATGAATATTTTGGGCTTGATTTTATTGGCTATTATTACGTTTTTGTTTTTGAAGTCGAATCGGTTGGAAGATTGATTTTGTGTTTTTCGTTTTCTTTCATGCTTATTAATTTCTATTGGGTTTTGCAATTTATGTAACATACTTAAATTTAAGTTGTAAGTATGATATAAGCTAAAGCGATGATTAAACAAATAAAATAAATATGACTAGAAACTTTTTAATCTATTTGTCAATTTTAAGAAGATTTAAATCTCTAGAACCATGATATATCGTGATAATATCTACCTGGTTTTCAGAAACTATTCTATAGACGATACGATAGTTTCCTTCAATTAATTCTCTAATTTCTTCTGTATTGAATTCAGGTACAATTCTACCAATACGAATATATATTTTTAAAATGGTGGTCTTAGCTTTTATTTTCCGAATAGTAATATTTGCATATTTTATGCTATCTTCAGAAATATAATTCTTTATAGCATTTGCATCTTTGATAGAACGAGGTGTCCATCTTATTTGAACCATAAATTTACTTGCTTTTCAAATTCTTCATCAGATATAGTGTCTCCATTAATGGATTCTTCTATTCCTTCTTGAACACGTTCAATAAATGACATTTT
Source organism: Chitinophagales bacterium (assembly GCA_044338225.1). Lineage (GTDB taxonomy): Bacteria > Bacteroidota > Bacteroidia > Chitinophagales > JADJOU01 > CHPMRC01. The sequence goes on along the minus strand of JBIILY010000098.1, from coordinate 2,691 downwards.
TTCTACTAATAAATCTAAGGTAAATTCATCATCAAGCATTTCTACTGTTTCCAAAACTTTACTTTTTAAAAGCATAAAAATTAATTTTTACAAAGTTACAATATCGTATTCAATTATTCATTAATTTTTTTACATCAACGCCTTAATTTCCTCCACAAATCTCAACGCTATAGCATCCGCATCGGCTTTATTTTTTGCTTCGGAGTAGATACGAATGATTGGTTCGGTATTGGATTTGCGCAAGTGAACCCATTTATCCGAAAAATCTATTTTGAGTCCGTCAATGGTATTGCACGATTCGGTAACTTTGTATCGATTCCAGATAGAAGCTATGATTGCATCTACATCGGTACTAGGCGTCAATTCAATTTTGTTTTTTGACATTTCATAATGCGGAAGAAATGCTTTGATTTCGGTCATTTTCCTAGATTTTTCGGCATAATAGCTTAGAAATAGTGCAATTCCCACCAAGGCATCGCGTCCATAATGATTTTCAGGGAAAATAACGCCACCATTGCCTTCTCCGCCTATGATAGCTTGGGTTTCTTTCATTTTGGTTACTACATTCACTTCACCCACTGCAGATGCTTGATATGAACCGCCGTGTTTTTCGGTAATATCTCGCAAGGCGCGCGTGCTACTCATATTAGAAACTGTATTTCCTTTTTCTATGGATAAAATATAGTCTGCCACCGCTACCAAAGTATATTCTTCGCCAAACATACTACCATCTTCGCACAAGAAGCAAAGTCGGTCTACATCGGGGTCTACTACGATTCCTATATCTGCTTTTTTGGATTTCATAGCATCTGATATTTGTGTCAAATGTTCTGCCAAAGGCTCAGGATTATGAACAAAATCACCACTCAAATCATCGTTTAGAATTTCAAAATTGGTGATTTTGAGAGCTTCTAGCAATTTTTTTACAGCAATTGCTCCCGTACTGTTGATCGCATCTACAATAATTTTTGGATTGGACGCTGCAAGGGCTTCTTTTTGAGTCCATTTTGAACGTAAAATTTTATCGATATGTTTATCAATCAAGGTATCATTTTTTGATATTTTACCCAAATTCTCTACTGATTCAAAATCCAACGTGTCAATTTTTTCAGCCATTTCAATGATTTGTTTTCCTTGCGCATCATTTATAAATTCGCCCAAATGATTGAGTAATTTTAGCGCATTCCATTGTTTTGGATTGTGGCTGGCTGTGATAATGATACCACCATCAGCTTTCAATTCTTTTACCGCAAATTCTACCGTAGGCGTGGTAGAAAGTCCCAAATCTATCACATCAATTCCTATGCTACACAACGCACCACTTACGATATTCGATATCATTTCGCCCGAAATTCGGGCATCTCGGCCTATTGCCACCGTAGGTTTGTTATTTTTTTCTTTTATTTGCAAGCCATACGCCAGCGCATATTTCAGCGCATCGATAGGGGAGAGCCCTTCGCCTTGTTTGCCGCCGATAGTTCCTCTAATTCCCGAAATAGATTTTATTAATGTCATAATGGTATATAAATAGATTTTTACAGATTAAAAAGATTTTAATTACCCCAATGCAACTTGTATTTAAGCGCTTCTAGGAATGAATTGTCTTTTACATTGAGTATTTTAAACGTGTTTTTTGCTTTTTTTACCGAAATTAAATGATTGGACGTAATGTACGCTAATCTCGAATCCAGAGTACATAAAAATTCGGGCGTACGACCTTTGATTTCAAAACTCAAAATCACATCATCGGGCATTACAATAGGCCTAATATTCAAATTATGCGGCGCAATGGGCGTAATGACAAAATTGTGCGATTTGGGATGTAAAATAGGTCCTCCGCAACTGAGCGAATAGCCTGTAGAACCTGTGGAAGTAGCAATGATGAGTCCATCGGCAAAATAATTGTTTAGAAATTCGCCATTGGCATAGACTTTTACTTCTATCATCGAAGAGGAATTGGCTCTCAAAAAAGTCAAATCGTTCAACGCTATATTTTCATTGATGAAAATAGGGATATTTGAGTTGACTTCCAATAACATACGCTCTTCTATCTCGTATTTTCCATTCACAAAATGCGTAATAGTTTGGAAAAGTTCTTCCTTGTTGGTATTCGCTAGAAATCCCAGCCTGCCTAGATTGACGCCCAATACAGGAATATCGGTATCTTTGGTTAAAATTACTGTGTCCAGCATAGTGCCGTCGCCCCCCATACATATTAATAAATCGGGTTTTTGTAGTATCAAAGACGAACGGTCTTCGTAGATTTGTTCAAACTTATATTCCGTCAATTTTTTTGCAACCTCGGAAAAAATAGTAAAAGGGATTTTATTGTTTTTGAGAAAATCTATCAAAGATAGAAATAGTGCTCTGTGAACCTCTTTTACATCTCTTGAATAAATGGCTATATTCATAATTTTTGTTTTATTCCTAACGAAAAGATTAGAAAATCTATGCAAATTTAAGCTAGCAAATGTACATATTTTTTTTCTATATATGTCTAAAATGATAGTAGTACCCATTGAAATGAAATTAAAAGCTAAATAAAAGATAAAAAACTCTTTTATTTTTTTATTTGTACATTTGCATTATCAAAATTAATGAATTTTATTCATTTTTAACATCATTTTATGAACGAACAGGAATTGCTAAAAGCAACCACACATAGAGATAGAGTAAGCTCTGTGACCGAAT
>JBIILY010000097.1:0-5386 GCA_044338225.1 Chitinophagales bacterium | reverse complement strand
ATAAATTTTGTTTTTCCGCATCTGCATACGCCTTGTTTAATTTCTTCATTTGCTCAATATTTTGTTTCTGCAAAATTTATTTTTTTTAGACATAATTCTAGTGTATGGAATAATCAAGATTTATTTGAAACAGATATTAATAAAAACGAGCGTATTGTAGATTCTATAATTAATAGAATGGCTAATAAAATAATAGTCCCTTCCGATGGAGTAAAAAACTATATGATGACTCATGAAAATGTAAATGCTTCAAAAATTGAAATACTTCATTATATGTACGATTTTAGTATGTATAAAGAACCTTCTTTAGAAATGGTAGAAAAAATAAGAGAACAATATACATGTAATTTGCTATTGATAATGGTTTCTAGAATGGTAAAACACAAAAGGCACATCATAGTTCTAGAAGCATTGAATCGTTTAATTAAAGACGGATATGATATAAAAATGCTTCTTTTAGATGAAGGACCCGAATTAAAAAAATTAAAAGATTATGTTCGTGATAATAAATTAGAAAAACACGTGTTTTTTATTGGGTTTGTTCAAAATTTTATTGACTATATGCAGGCTTCAGACGTATTGGTTCAACCATCAATGACAGATGCTAGCAATAGCGTAGCGAAAGAGATGGGGTTGCTTTCAAAAGCAATTATGGTTTCGGAAGGCGTAGGGGATTATAGTGAATATATTGTGCATGGAGAAAATGGCATTCTAATACCTATTTTTAATTCAAAAGAATCTATCGAGCAAGAGCTTAAAAATATATACAACAACAAGTATGATATAAAGAAAATGGGCGAAAACCTTAAAGAAACGGTATTTAAATCATTTTCAAAGTCTAATCTTGAAAAAGAATACATTACTTTTGCAAAAAAGAATCTATAAGATAACTAATAAAAAATTATTAAAATAATATGAGTTCGGAACGTCAGTTATTAGAAGAAAAGTCGCCTTGGTGGGGGGAACATATACATCGATATGAAACCGTTATTAAACGCCTCCAAGGCACAGAGTATGTGTTGGATATAGCCTGTGGCACGGGATTTGGTTCGGATTTGTTGGCCGAAAAAGCCAGTCTTGTAATTGGTGGTGATATCGATGCCCATACCATAGAAAAGAATAAATCAATTTGGAATCGTACCAATTTAGATTTTCAAAAATTGGATGCCACCCAGTTGCCTTTTGAAGAGGATACGTTTGATGTATTGATTTCGTTTGAAACGATAGAACATAGCACCGAATATGAAGCCATGTTATCCGAGTTTAAACGCGTGACCAAAAAAGGTGGATTGTTATTTATCTCTACTCCAAATATTTATATGAATAGTCCTACAGGCATGGTTACAAATCCTTATCACACACAAGAGTTTACACCTAATGAATTGAATAATTTGATTAAAATTCAAAATTATAGTGCGTATGAACTTCTAGGTCAATTATATGCCCGATATCAAAATCAAGATGCGATATTATTTAAAATAGCTCATTTTTTTGAAACGATATTTTATCAAAGAGGCTTCCGAAAAATTCCAATGGTCATACAAGATACTATTATGAATCTTTTGATTCAAAAAACACAATATCCAGCGGCAAATGACTATATCTGGACAGATAATATGCAGGAAATAGAAAGAAAATGTATCACTCAAATGGTAGTTTGTAGAAAGTAATATGTTGGTATCTGTAGTTATTCCTGCTTATAATGCGGCTTCTTTTATAGAGCGGACCATCAATTCCGTTTTATCTCAAACATATCAAAATTTCGAAATATTGGTAATTAATGATGGAAGTAAGGATAATACATTGGAAGTAATACAAAAATTGTCGCAAAAAGACCCTAGAATAAAAGTTTTGGACAAAAAGAATTCTGGTGTTTCTGACACTCGAAATTTAGGCATTGAAATGTCAAAAGGAGATTTCATAGCTTTTTTAGATGCAGATGATATTTGGCTACCCAATAAACTGGAAATACAAGTTTCCTTAATGCAAAAAAATCAAAATTTATTTTGGTCTGTTTGTAATTGTGATACCATTGATGAAAATGATCAAATATTGGAAAAAGCAATTTCTAAAGCACCAAATAAATCGCCACATTTTGAAGAATTGATAACTTGGACTACAAAATCATTTACCGCTATGAGCAGTTTGATGATTTGTAAAGAAAAAACTAAAGGAGTTTTGTTTAACTCGCGTATTTCTTCGCCTGCGGATAGGGACTTTATGATTCGATTGGCAAAAATATCAGATGCTATTTATATAGATGAAGTCTTATGGCAATACCGAATTCTTTCAAACAGTATGTCCAAAAATGACATCAAGGTAATAGAAGATATGCTCAAACAATATGAAGATTATGAGGATTCCTTCTATGGTGATTTAAAATTAAAAAATAAATCATTAAAGAGGTTGTATTACATTGTTTATCGTACTTATCTAAAAAGAGGAAGAATAACAAAAGCAGTAAACTACTTTTTAAAATACCTTTTAATCATCCTCTAATTGTAAATTTATGACCTTTAAATACAATAAGTTGTCAAATTCTGATAAAAAGCATTATTTTTGCAGTTCTTTTAACCCTATTAAAAATATCGTAAGAAACATATTTTACTTCTTATAAACATTGATCCTCTGCATGAAGAAATATTTCATTTTTTTGGTTTTAATACTCCTTTTTTATCTGGCTGGGGTCAACTATTACAGCAATTTTTTGGTTAAGTCTACGCCTTCTCGTATCGAAAATTTGGAGGAAGAGTTTGATGCTAAATTGTATGAGCTCAATTCCTTATCGAAGGTTTTGGAATATGTAAATACACAATATGGCAGCGACAAAATAGGTAGAGAAGATTCGCTCAAATACGCCAATTTGATGGCGCGGACCTTGCGTATGCGTTTTTATCATGGCTGGAGCCAATATGAATTTAAAGACAATTGGGTATTGTATGTATTGAGACCTATACACGAGCATGCGCTAGGCATTGTAGAGCCCAATGATATTCTCAAATACCCCGAAGCTTTGTGCAGCCAGCAAGCCATTGTGGGCATGATGGCACTGCGTGGAAGAGGATATACATTCCGCAAAGTGGGATTTCATAATAAAGAGAAAAAAATGGGACATTTTACCTATGAAATTAAGCTGGGTAATCGTTGGCATTTTTATGACCTGGACATGGAACCCGATCTCAAGGTTCTGGAAGAAAATAATAGACCCTCTATAGATACGTTGGCATCGAACGAGAAAATGCGAAGAGCGGCATACTCCGCAGAGACTAGCGATATTAAGGACGGATTGATTTCTAATTATAACAATAATCATCCTGTCAATGTATTTCCTGCAAAAAATATGTTGAATTTTCACCGTGTTACCCTATTTCTCAGCTATACGCTATGGATTTGGGTGGGATTGTTTTGGGGATTGTATCGTTTGAGTAGGAGTTAGTATTAGTGATTAGGGGTTAGGGGTTAGTTTTTAGGTTTTAGTGATTTGTGATTAGTAATTTGTGATTAGAAATATTTAGCTATCTGTTTGAGGTTTTGCACCTCCTGCCTAGAAATATTGGTATAAAATGATATTCGTAGGGGCGAAATACCTTTCGCCCGATAGTAATGAGTAGTAATAATTTTTTTGAGGATAAGGACAGGATTCAGGGATGTTATGAAAATTTAGTACGGGTTAAAACCCGTGACAATTGAATGCAATACAATTAAAATCGGGTCAAATTAACAGGAATTCAATTGGGCGAAAAGTATTTCGCGCCTACAGGTTTTCAATTGAAAATTTATCGGGGATCTCTTTTAAGTTTTGTAATCTGTAATAAGAGAAATGTAGCTAACCGTTTGAGATTCCGCATAAAATGCTAAAAAAAACGTTTGTCGTTCAACGCATTTTTACGGAATGCTGAAAGTCCCATGATGAAAGGCCTGTCCCGAGAGGAAGGAATTCGGGAATTCGGGAACGGATTTATCAAGCCTAAAGCCTAATCCCTAAAACCTATTTTTTGAGACCATGGATAAATTCTCGCCAATTCAAAACAGGTATATTGAGAAATCTAAGAAACATAATAATTTTAGATTTGAATCTAAAAAAAACATAATAATTTTCGATTTGAATTTAAAATTGTTATATCTTTGCAAAATGATTATATATAGAACCATTCAACATTCGATTCAGCAAAAGCTTTTTAAAGGAAAAGCAATTTTGCTAATGGGGCCTAGACAGGTAGGTAAAACAACGCTTTTGAGAGAGATAACAAAACCCTTTGAACAAGATACTATTTGGCTTACGGGAGATGACCTAAATGATAGTGAACGCCTCACCAATGCTACGCTTCCAATACTAAAAACACTTGTAGGTTCCAGAAAGATTATAGTAATAGACGAAGCGCAGCGTATAAAAAATATTGGATTGACTATCAAGCTCTTGGTAGATCATATTAAAACTGTACAAGTAATAGCCACAGGCTCTTCTTCTTTAGAATTGGCTAATTCTGTAAACGAACCCCTCACCGGAAGGAAATACGAATTTTTGCTTTTTCCGTTTTCTTTTTCAGAACTTGCCAATCATCACAATTTATTCCAAGAAATGGGTAGTTTAGAAAATAGATTGATCTATGGAAGCTATCCCGAAGTGGTCATTGAACAAGGGGAAGAACGCGAAAGACTTGCATTGCTATCGGATAGTTATCTTTATAGGGATTTGTTATCGTATGATCAAATCAAAAAACCATCTTTGCTCAAAACCTTATTAAAAGCTTTGGCGCTTCAAATGGGTAACGAAGTTAGCTATAATGAATTATCCAAAATAGTAGGTGCCGATAAAAAAACTATCGAAAATTATATAGACTTGCTCGAAAAAGCATTTATTGTCTATCGGTTAACGGCCTATAGTGGGAATGTGAGAAATGAACTTAAAAAAAGTAAAAAAATATACTTTTTTGATAATGGTATTCGCAATGCAATTATTGGCAACTTTGCTCCATTAGAAAACAGACAGGATAAAGGTGCTTTATGGGAAAATTATCTAATCAGTGAGCGTTGGAAGCGAAATTGCTATCAAAATTTCTATGGACAACGCTATTTTTGGAGAACTACCCAACAACAAGAAATAGATTATTTGGAAGAAATAGATGGGAAGATACATGCTTATGAGTTTAAATGGAACGAAAAAAATAATGTTCGATTTTCGGCTACATTTTTAAATGCGTATCCTGTAGTAGAAGCGAAACAAATTCATAGAAAAAATTATGAAGAGTTTTTGGGTTAGATAAGAGACAAGAGATATTAGACGTTAGATTTTAGATAAAGGGATTAGGGATTAGTAATTAGGGTTTAGTGATTTGTAATTAGTGATTAGTAATTAGAAAATTTAGCTATCTGTTTGAAGTTTTCC
>JBIILY010000225.1:0-3271 GCA_044338225.1 Chitinophagales bacterium | reverse complement strand
TTATTCTCAGCACTTCCTTTGAGGAAAAAACTCATGGTCATAGGAATCATAGGGAATGTACAAGGGAAGAACAACGCTAAAAATCCACCCGCTATCCCCGCCAAAAATGCCGTCCAAACATTCAATACATCTTCTTTTTGGCTACAATCGGCCAAGGTTTTTCCAAAAATACCATACTCGCTTATTTCTTCTTCAACAGGTACTGAAGCAGCTGCAGTATCTGATGTAGCTTGTATAGCCGAATCCATATTAGCAGCCAATTGAGCCGTTGTGTCTTCTTTTACCATTTCTCCAAATGCTGCAATTTTACTAGAAAATTCCTCAGAATTGGGAGGGAGACAACTGTGTTCATCGCATATTTGATATTCTACGCTTACTTTGATATCGCTTGGTTTTGTATAGCTTACTTTTTGGATAAAGCTTACTGTGCCTTCAAAAAAATGCAAATCTCCGTCGTAGCCTTCTTCTTTTTTCGTAATTTTTTTACCAATCTCTCTAGCTTTGCCTATCGTTTTTACGCCATTTCCTTGTATCGTAAAAGTGGGTGGAATCAGCATTTCATCCCCTGGATTTACACTCCATATATGCCAATGTGGATCCAAAACGGCTTTAAATGTTACTTCCGCTTCTTTTTCAGAAAGGGTTTTGGTTGAAATTTGCCATTTGATATGTTTTGGCATTTGTGCATTTACTATGATAGCAAGAAATGAAAGGAGTATCAAAAGCGATTTTTTCATGCGAATTATTTTAATTTTTCTATTTAACTTACAATTTTACAAAATATTTGATGAATGGATGCTGTTTTTTAATTTTTTAACTAAAACTAGTTCCACAGCCACAAGTTGTTTTCGCATTGGGATTGGTATAGATAAATCCTCTGTTGTTTAGCCCATTTTCATAATCAATTTTAAGGTCATTGATAAGAGCCGCTTGTGTTTTGTCTATCAAAATTTGAAAACCATCTATGGGCGATTCAAGGTCATTTTCGTTTTTTATGTCAAATTCAAAAATATATTGAAATCCCGAACAACCTCCATTCTTGACCCCAATACGCAATTGCTTTTCTGCAGATTCATTAGCGATTAACTTATGAATTTGTCTAACAGCAGAAGGTGAAAATTTAACAATATTACCTTTATATTCCATGGTGATTCTCTTTGATTGTAAAAAAATGCTTAAACTATAAACGAAAATATGTTATTTTGCGTTCCAAAATTATATATTTTTTAGCATGAGCAATGAGAATTTTTTTGAATTAATAAAATATTTTATTCCTTTAATCGCATTTATTGGACTTACGTTCCTATTTTTGGAGCATTGGAAAAAACAAGAAATGGCAAGATTCAAGATGCAAATGAATCGTGAATATAAATCGCTTATATTGCCTACACGAGTGCAAGCGTATGAGCGCATGGTGCTTTTTTTAGAGCGTATTTCACCCAATAATTTGGTTACGAGGCTTAATGACAGTTCGTTTTCGGCCAATGAATTTAAGTATATTTTGACCAAAGAAATATCTGATGAATTTGAACATAATCTTTCGCAGCAATTGTATATTTCGTCCAATACATGGCGTATGATTACATTGGCAAAAGATCAAACGATTCAGCTTGTTTTGCAGACGGCTTCTAGCTTGAGTGCCGATGCCAAGTCAAAAGATTTGGCTATCGCTATTTTGAATCAAACCATTACGGATAAAAAAAATATGCCTACGAGCGAAGCAATAGAACTCCTCAAAACAGATTTTTTTGAATTGATGGCGGGCAGGTAATTTAAAACAATACAAAATGAGATATTTAGTTGGGATTTTAATCTTGTTTTTGGCATCTTGTGGTTCCAAAAATTATTATACAAAACAAGTCGCATGTCAATCCAGCAAAGTGGATAATTCTAAATTTGCTTCGGATTCGCAAGTGGTTCGTTTTTTGGCGCCTTATAAAAATGAGTTGGATGCGAAAATGAATATCAAGATAGCAGAATTACAAGAAGATTTTACCAAAAAACAACCCGAATGCTTGCTTGGGAACTGGATGGCAGATGCTATCAAATGGCATTTGGATAGTGTGGAGAAAATTAAAGTAGATTTTGCCTCGCTCAATTTTGGAGGCATTAGAATTCCAAAACTACCTAAAGGCGATATATCGCTTCGTATGATATATGAATTGATGCCCTTTGACAATACCGTAGCTATTGTCTCCTTGGATAGTGCTGGTATGCAAACCACGTTTGAAAAATTGGCGGGACATAGAGGCTGGCCTATTTCTAGAGGAGCCACCGTGTCGTTTACCAAATCCAAAAACAACCTAGAGTGGCATGTACAAAAAACGCACAGCGATAGTTTTTATATAGCCGTATCGGATTATGTGGCTACAGGAGGCGATAGAATGGATTTCTTCATCAAATATCCCAAAAAGCTCTTGAGTGTCAAAATTCGTGATATATTGATAGCCTACGCAAAACATCAAAAAATCTTATCAGCCAAAATAGAAGGACGTGTGGTGATAGAGAAGGACGAGGAGAAATAATTTTGATTGTTCGTTTTTTTTCTTACTTTTGTGAAATGAAAACGTTGTTATTTGTTATTAGTTTCCTAATATTTTTATCCTCATGTATAAAAGATCCGGTATCTTCTTGTAAACAAGAGAATACGCTAGTTCAAGTAAAACAGTACGATGCAATAGAATGCCCTTATGATGAGTTTACTAGAGTATTAGGTAAGCATAAGGAAGAAGTTGCTGGATTTCAAACACTTCAAAATGGTGCGTATTTTTTAAAAGTCTGTGTCAACAATCATTGCCAATCCTTTAAAATTATTAAAAATGATGCAGACTAAGGCTAATTATTTTGTGTTTGGAATCTTTTTTCTTTTCTTCTATATGTGTTGTAAAAAAGAAAATAGCATAAATATATGGGAAGGGTGCAAAAATCCTGTATCTAAAGAGATGTTGTTTAGAAAAGGAGTTTGGATACAATCCCCAATGAGGAAACCATCAATTTCCAAAATAAAATTTATTAATGATAGTTTTATTTCAATGTATGATCAAGATGGGAATTTTGTAGTGGACAATATGAATAATCCAGTTTATAATATCTATTACAAATTTGATAGCTGTAATGCGTTTAAATATATAAAATACTGGTTTGTTCAAAAACCAAATTCTATAGAATATACAATCTATAAGACTTCGTATAATGAAACTACAAAAGAGTGGTATTTAATAGAACGAGAGCGATTTCCATCTACAGGCACGGTGTCAGGATGGGACACGTT
>JBIILY010000096.1:0-5425 GCA_044338225.1 Chitinophagales bacterium | reverse complement strand
TTTCAATACAAGTAAATATGCTGCATTGAAAAAAACGGCTCAGCAGCTTTTTTATGTTCATGCGTTTTCCATATTTGGGGTATTGGCACTCTTGATTTTTATGTTCAAGACACAACAGTATGAATATCATTATATATGGCGTCATAGCAGTACTGAGCTGCCTTGGTATTATATCCTTTCGGCTATGTGGGAAGGCCAAGAGGGTAGTTTCTTGCTATGGATGTTTTGGCATGCGGTTTTAGGTTTGTTTTTGATGCGAAAAATCAGTGATTTGCGAATTGGTTCTTTAGCTATTTTAGCATTGATTGAAACCATGTTGTGTTCTATGATTTTAGGGATAGAAATTGGCGATTATGCTATAGGTTCGAGTCCTTTTATTTTGCTTCGCAATGAATTGAGTATTCCTATTTTGGAACGTGCCAATTATTTGGAATTTATCAAAGATGGCAATGGATTGAATATATTATTGCAAAATTATTGGATGGTTATTCATCCGCCTGTTTTGTTCTTAGGATTTGCCAGTGTGTCTATTCCTTTTGCATATGCTTTTACCTCGTTGATGAAGCGCGATTTTGAATTGTGGATCAAAGAAGTAAGTCCTTGGGCATTATTCTCAGTAGGAATGCTGGGCTGTGGGATTCTTATGGGTGGAAAATGGGCTTATGAGGCTTTGAGTTTTGGCGGATTTTGGGCATGGGATCCAGTGGAGAATGCTAGTTTTGTGCCTTGGCTTTTTATTGTGGCGGCTTTGCATACTACTATGATTTACAATGCTACAAAACATAGTTTGAAAGCTTCTTATTTGTTTTATATACTAGCGTTTGCATTTGTATTATATTCTACGTTTTTGACTCGAAGTGGTATTTTGGGTGATAGTTCTGTGCATTCCTTTACCGATTTAGGTATGACAGGGCATTTGTTGGTATTTATTGGATTGTTTTTAGTGCCTTCCTTTTTGATATTGGCATTTTATTGGTCGCGTCTACCCGAAAAAAAGGACGAAGAAAATACGTCAAGCCGAGAGTTTTGGATTTTTATAGGTATGCTCATCGTAGTCGTTTCCGCGTTGCAAATTACCTTTAGCACCTCTATTCCTGTATGGAATAAATTGTTTGGGACCAAAATGGCTCCACCTATCAATGCGAATGCGCACTATAATAGTATTCAAATTTGGTTTGCAATATTCACTCTTTTGTTAATGGGGCTTTCACCTATTTTAAAGTATATCAAAACGGATTTTAAAGCGTTGAAAAAATCACTTTTAATTTCTGTTGTGGCATCTATTTTGGTATCGATGGGTTTGATGTATTTTTCAGAAATACCTTATTTTCAAAAATACAAAATTGGTACAAAAGATTCATTTATCACGGTACAGTTTCTTTCTTCATACTTTATACTCTACTGCAGTGCTATTTGGAGTTTGGGAATGAGTACTTGGTTTATTTACAAAAATAATTTAATCAAAAATTACAAAACCTGGGGTGGTATGATTGCGCATATTGGTTTTGTTTTGTTGGTTTTGGGTGCTTTATTATCTCAATATCAAAAGAAAGCGATTTCATTTAATATGAGTGGTGTAGATTTTGGGAAAGAATTTAACGACGAAGAACAATCGAGCAATACGCTTTTGATTAAAAACAAAAAAGAATTGATGCCTCCTTATGAAGTCACCTATAAAAGGAGTATTCCAACTAAAAAAGGGGCTATTTATCATGTGTTTTTCCAAAATAGCAAAACACCAAGCGATACCTTTAGTTTATATCCCGAAGCTATGTTTATCAAAGAAGGCGAAAATACTCGATTGAATGCAGAGCCTTCCATAGCGCACTATTTTGGCAAAGATATTTTTACTCATGTGAGTTCGGTGCCAGATACCGAAGCCGCAAATCAAAAGGAAAAAAAGAAAAGTGCTAAGCCAGGGGATACCTTGTTTTCAACCAAAAATGCCATGTATTTTGAAAAAGTTGTAGCGTCGCCAGGCCCAAATGGAGAAATTCAAGTAACGGCTTCGCTTCATATTTTAGAACATGGAAAACGAAAAGAATCTTTGATGCCAGTCTACACCTTAGATACGAAAACAGGTGGATTTAACAATCCGGCTTCAAGCTCCAAAGATGGCGAATTGAAAGTGAAAATTGAGCAAATTAATCCCGATAAAGAAGAGTTCACATTTACTATTGAGGAGAAAAACCCTATTAGCGATTGGATTATAATGAAAGCATTGGTGTTTCCGCAAATCAATATCTTGTGGCTGGGATGCGTATTATTGGTTTTGGGCAGTTTAATGAGTGCATACTTCAAGAAGGTGGCTAAGTAGTTTTGTACTATTTCATTTTGGTTATAATGTCATGCAATGCATGAAGCAGTGTTGGCCATTTTTTTAGTTCGATTACTTAATTAGTTTGTAACAAAACGAACCATAATTGGATTCTATATTGAATAAGACTATTCAATTACATCCAAATAGTCTACATTGTCGTTCATAAAACTGTACGGCGATACTTTATTGCTCAAAAATTTTATGGTTTTGATAAATTTAACAATCATAAGCAACGAAATAGGAAATAATCCTTTGAAAAATACAAACCAAATGACTTTTATCATATTTATAAATGTGATTTCAATAAAGTCAAAGCCTACACCTATCAAATATAAAGTGCTACTAAGCAAAAAAAGAAGTAGCAAATAAAACTGAAACTCTGAGTATAAAGACCATCTCTTATGACTGTTGTCGAAAATGAAAGGTGCGAAGTAAATTATTAGTATCTCGCAAGCCGCTGTAATAGAGCAAACTATAAAGATGTTTAAATAGGTGTTATCCACGCCAATATAAGATTTGGAATCAAACATCGCCAAAAAACAACAACTATATACAAAACAAACAAAAATGCTTCGTATATACAGTTTGTTTAAACTATACTTTATCAAAGGAAATTTTAATAACCATTTCATTTGTTCTTCTTTTTTTATAGGGTCAGATGTTTTAAAATTAAAATAATAAACCATTCGGATGAATGACCTCAATTGTTTTAATGTTTATTTCATAGCAGCCAATTTACATGTTCTATAAATTGTAAGTACAAATATAGTGCATTTTGAATTAAATTAAAATAAAAAATGTTAAAACAAACAACATCGAATCAAAATCAAATCATTGTCATATGAATATGAAGCACTACATTGTGAAAAGTCCTACATCATTAATTACTTTTACTATTTTTAGCTGGTCATTTTCTATTTCATAGAAATAAAAATCCTCAAAAAATTCAATAGTTTCTTTGTCTTTTGGTTCATATCCATGTTTCATTATACAATCTTTCATATATCCTTGAATATAAACTTTCATTGATTTTATTTTAAAGTTTTCATTATAGCTTATTGAATATATTTTTATCTTATTTAGCTCAATATTACCTACATAATTATATCTGCCTCTTTCTTTTTGTCTGTTTAATGTGTTTTGATAGTAATTCGCCAGTTTTTCTGAAAAAAATGATGAAACTAAATTCATGTCCTGAGACATCCATGCATTTTGAAATTCAAGAAACTGTCTTTTAATTTCTTCAATTTCTATGTTTAGGATTCCGTTATTTTTCATTTTTTTATGAATAAAAAATGATTTTATATCGATTAATATCAAATATAAATATACCAAAAAAAATGATGTAATATAAACAAATGCGAATAATAACATTATGACAATAACGTCTTTAGTCGTTAGAGGTCTTGATGAACGGCTAGAATAATGTCCTCCGAATCCGCCGCCACCTCCTCCGCCACCGCCACTTCCGCCGCCACCGCCTCCCCCTCCTCTCGCGAAGGATTGTAAGAAGTTGTATGTCATTAAGATAGATAGAATGATTTTATAGATGATTTTGTTTTTCATAATATAATTGTACAAGGTTTGCTATCATCAAAGTGGAAAATATAAATAAAATGATTTTGAGAAGTAAATCCATTTTTTCTTTAAATTCTATGTTTTTATAGCGATATTTTCTTATAATAAATAATCGGTTTGAATATTTAAACAAAAAATCAAAGAAGAAGTGATTGTTCCCATCTAATAGGTTTTGATGTCTTATTATCATTAATCTTCTTATATAAAAAAGAGTAATAATAATAAAGCCAAGTGTTTTGTTGAAATTTTCCATCACCCCATCAAATCTGCAAATACATTTAAAAAAGTTTGTTCGGTAATGATACCCACCAATTTTTTATTTTGAAGAATCGGGAGACAACCAATTTGATACTTTTTCATAAGCGAAAGGGCCTCGGATAATTTTTGATTGGATTCGGCGGTGATAGGATTGCGCACCATTATTTCTTCTATCGATACAGGCAGTTCGGACTCATGATGAACATATCCGTTCAAATTTTTGAGCAAATTTCGAGAGGAGACGATGCCTTCCAATTGGCCTTGTTCGTTTTCTACCATGATAAAACGGATTTTTTGCCAATCCATCATATCGGCAGCCAGCTGGATAATATCGCTTGGACGGACTGTGAATAGGTCTTTGTCCATGCATTCTTCAATAATAATTTCGTTGATATTTTTTTTCATATTACTTCGTTTTATTGGAATTTCCCATCGGTGTACAGGAATATTTTGTTTTTGATAGGCTATTGAGGTGTCCACGAGAGTGGCTAACGCATCTGTGGGCGATACGCCTTCATTTTTCAAGCTGTTAAAGGCTTCCAGAGTCCAGTTGGCGCCATTTTGCCCCGATTGATTTCGTTCTTTTATGATTCGTAAATACTGAGAAGATTTTGTATCATCTATTCCCATTTTGTTCAGCCCTTCTGCCGCTATGGGAAGTAATTCTTTTTCTATTATTTCGGATACCGCATATTCTTTTCCATTGGCCAATTTCATTTTTGCAAAAATTCCATTTCGAGCCGCTTGGAGAAAATTGTTTTTTACGACTGCAAAAGTCATTTTTGCTGCTATTTTTTCGTCTTGCATCCCAAACATGAGACCGTACCAAAAAGCGGCATTCGCCATTTGATCAACAACGGTAGGCCCTGCGGGTAATATTCTGTTTTCTATTCGTAAGTGTGGTTCGCCATTCATGACCCCATACACAGGTCTATTCCATCGATAAATAGTGGAATTGTAGAGTTGTAGCGCTTTTAGTTCGGGTGTTTGCCCATTTTGAAATTGATGCCTGCTCGATTCTTTCAAATCGGGAATCATCAGCACTCTATGAAGAGAAATGTCCTCTTGGAAGAGCTCCAGCGCGCTTTCTTTTACCCAGCGATTGCCAAAAGTAACTCTTGAGTGTGCTTCTCTAATGGTATTAGGTGTTTTGGATACGTCTATCGATTGTCTTAGCAAGGCTATACGGGTTTCATGCCATAGTTTTTTTCGCAAAAATAGAGGAGAGTTAGCCGAAATAGCTAAAAGTGGTGCCGCAATATATTGTGA
>JBIILY010000095.1:0-5448 GCA_044338225.1 Chitinophagales bacterium | reverse complement strand
AATTACCGTTCCATTGGCATAATTTTCAACTACATTTCCATTTATTGTATGTAATACTCCTGTTGAATATGCAGTAAATTCTCTTTCACCAGCACCATTGATTCCACCACTATTCAATGCTTCTGTTAATAATCGTGCATTATATTCGGAAAAATTAAAATTCCCATTTTCAGCGGCAAAACTAATTCTTCGATTAAAGTTGGCTGTTCTATTAAAAGCAATAGCAAAATTTGAAGCGCGAAGAGATCCTCCATCACGTCTGTTAGCTACTACAATTCCTAGATTATTTAGTACAAAATTAACCTTAGTGTCATCATATCTTACAGAGCTTCTAGCGCCATTATTGAATTGAATATATTCTGTTCCCGTATTATTTACTTGAATAGAAGGTGTAAAACTCAATTCGGTTTTTGAAAACATACCTATAGTAGCGGGATTGGTACTCAATGTAGAAATATCGGGGCCTACACTACCCATAACGCCTCCAGATCCTACAAAACGCGCAGTGCCTTGAAGTGTGCTGAGGCCTGATATAGCGCCTACATAATCATATTGTGCTTGAGCGGCTATTGATGATATAATCAGTAGCGAAGAAATTATTTTTTTCATGTGTATCATATTTGAAGATAAATAAAGTTTTAGAATCGTCCTGTTCTACCTCTATTGTTGCCGTTTGACGGAGGAGAAGATGCAGGCGCTGAATTATTATTGGATCCACCAAAACCACCTTGGTTATTTTGGTTTGTATTTCCCGAAGGAGAGGAAGGAGTGGAAGATGGAGATGAATATCTATTAGATTCTCTCGAAGAATTTGAAGGAGCTGCCCCAAAGCCACCATTGTTGGTAGAAGGCTGCGTTCTGGCTGGAGAAGGTCTGTAGGTATCGTCCGATCTGTTAAATCCTCTTGGGGTTTCTCTTCTAGGAGTTTGTGGTCTAGGTCTATAGTTGTTACCACCCCAATTATTTCCTCTGTTATTCCAATTATTATATGGTCTATTGTATCCATAATTATAGGAATAAGGATTCATCCCAAAAGGGCTATACATATTGTATGGTGTGTAATAAGAAGCATAAGGATTGTTAAATCCATTATAACCAAAATTACTATACGGATTGTAAAAATTATTAAAATTATTGAATCTATAAGGATCATAGTAGTTATTCATAATCCATGGGTCATAAAAATTATTAAATCCAAATCCCATGTTCATTGTATAAGGATTTGCCATAGCATATGGATTCATGAAAGCCATATTATCGAAGGGTTGATTGGAGTACATTCTTCTCAAACGATTGGAATACCCCATATTTTGATTATTGTATCCGTTATAATCATAGTCATAATTGCCATAAGGGTCATAGCTAGATTCATCCTGTTGAGGAGGAGCTGAGTGCACGACCACTCTTTTTGGCTCGGGAGCATCATATACATCATCTTGTGCTTGTATGGAGAGCGAACCAATAAATAATAAAGAAAATAAATATATCTTTTTCATAATAATTAGATTTAATTACAACTATTAGATTGTAAAATTAAAGAAAATGTTTAATATTTTAGGAAATTTAACATTTCTTGATTTTCTATTTCTTTTTTGAGAAGATCAATAAGCCCACAAACGTAATGAATCCGTTTATTATCAGGATCGTATTTCCAAATAAAAACCATGAACTTTTGGTACTTGGGTCAAAATGAAACAATGAAATTTGATGCTGTAAATTGTAGATAATATTAGGTAAATAGGTATCTATAACATATGCAATAGCCGGTGCAACAAGGCAAATAATTGGTACAAACGTATCTTTGATCGTCTTTTTAGTAAATAACCCATAGAAAAATAATCCCAAAAGAGGACCATAAGTGTATCCTGCAATAGTCAAAACCAAATCGATGACTGCACTTTCGTTCAAAGCCTTGATAATAAGGATTACAAATAATAAAATCAACGCAAACAATAGATGAATCAGCATACGAAGCCTAGCATCTTTTTTATCAGGCGATTGATTGAGAAAATCGATATAATAGGAAGTGGTCAATGTAGTCAATACACTATCCGCACTGCTAAAAGTAGCTGCGGTAAGGCCTACAATAAAAGAAGTGCCTGCTATAACTCCCAAATGATTCAACGCAAGCTGCGGAAAAACTCTATCGGTAAAGACCGATCCACTTTCATTTAAAGGAAGCGAAATGCCCATTTTCTCTGCATAATAATAAAGCAATACGCCTAGAGAAAGGAAAATAATATTCGTGAATATCATAATGATGCTAAACCAAAAAATATTGGTTTGAGAATCTTTCAATGTTTTGACACTCAAGTTTTTTTGCATCATATTTTGATCCAAACCGGTCATGCTAGCCGCAATAAATACACCCCCCAAGAATTGTTTCCAAAAATTGAGTTTGCTATTGATGTCCCAATTAAATATTTCGCTAGATGGACTTTGTTTGACTATATTACATATATCTTTAAAGCCCAAACCCATTTGACTCGCTATTCCCACAATGGCAAATATTACACCCGCCAATAGCATCAAGGATTGAAAAGTATCGGTCCATATCAAGGTTTTGATGCCGCCTTTTACTGTATAAATCCATATTAAAAATATAATGAATAGCACCGTGAACCAAAAAGGAATATGCCACGCATCAAAAATAAAGATTTGAAATACAGTAGCGGCAAGGAATAGCCTAGCGGCCGAACCCAAAATGCGGGATAGAATAAAGAAAAAAGAACCTGTATATTGTGTATACAACCCAAATCGATCGTGCAGATAACTGTATATAGAAATGAGATTGAGTCTATAATACAACGGCAACAATACATACATGATAATTAAATATCCAAAAAAATACCCAAATACCAATTGTAAATACCCAAATTTGGCTAATAAAATAGCCCCAGGAACTGAAATAAACGTAACACCTGATAAGGAATCGCCCAGCATCCCAAATGCTACCACGTACCAAGGAGATTCTTTGTCTCCGTCAAAATAAGATTTCTTTTCGATCTTTCGAGACGTATAATAAGAAATCAATAATAAAATTGAGAAATATAGACTAATGCAAAAAAGAATCCAACTTACTGTCAAGTGATTGCTTTAGGTGATCGCTTCAAAAAAAGATTAATCTTCTTTCTTTGTCGTTTTTTTAGCGGTTTTTTTGGCTGTTTTAGGCGCTTCTTCCGCTACGGGTTCTTCTGCTTTTTTTGTTTTTTTAGCCGTTTTTTTCACCTCAGTAGCTGCTTCTTCGTTTGATTCAGCGGCTTTCTCTTCTTTTTTGTTATCCAGGCTATCAATTAAGTTATTGGCATCCAATACTTGATACATTTTTATGATCTTGGTAATATCGCTCGTGTACACTTTGTCTTTGTCATACTCTGGCAATACTACTTCAAAAAATCCTCTCAATACATTGCCATCTGCTTTTGAATTGGGCAAAGGATTTTTTCCTATATTTTTTTTAATACTTTTGAATACTTCTTTTAGCTCTACCGGCTCATTTTCAGTATAGATTGTTATATTTTCCAAAGGGGTGAAAACGTGATTTCTAGACGCCGCAAAGATTACTTTTCCGTCAGAAAGTGATTTGACAATCAACCCGTCATTTCTTTTCTTATGAATTTGATACAATCCACTCATTTTTGATACCGATACAATTTCGCTATAATTCATTAGTTTAAATTTTATGCAAAAATATACTTTTTTCAAAAAAATCAAAAAAAACTTTCTGTAGTTATGAAATAGACCGTCTGCTCGTCTAAAAATTGTTATCTTTGTATAAGCAAAATTAATTTTTGGATATGGGAATTAAAAGAATTGGATTATTGACTAGTGGGGGAGACTCTCCGGGTATGAATGCGGCTATTCGTTCGGTAGTAAAGACTTGTTTGCACTATGATATAGAATGTTTTGGGATTCGTAGAGGGTATCAAGGATTGATTGAAAATGATATTGTTAAAATGAAATCCAAAGACGTTAAACAAATTATCCAATTGGGCGGTACGGTTCTCAAGACCGCTCGCTCCGAAGCATTTCGAACGCCTGAAGGACGAAAAATGGCTTTTGAAAATGTTCAAAAACATGGACTAGAAGCATTGGTTATCATTGGGGGCGATGGCTCTTTTAAAGGGGCTTCCATTTTTGGAAAAGAATTTAATATTCGTACGATAGGCCTTCCGGGAACGATAGACAACGATATTTATGGTACGGATAATACCATTGGATACGATACAGCACTTAATACTGTCATGGAAGCAATTGATAAAATTAGAGATACGGCTACTTCGCATGAAAGACTTTTTTTTGTGGAAGTAATGGGGCGCGATGCGGGTTTTATAGCGCTGAATTCGGGTATCGCATCGGGGGCTATAGAAATATTGGTGCCTGAAACCAAATACAATCTCGAATCTTTTTTTAAAAATATTGAAAAAGGCGCTAAAAACGGCAAAATATCCAATATTGTGGTGGTTTCGGAGGGAGAAAAAGAAACCAATATTTACGAACTGGCAAAACGAACCAAAGAACGATTTCCCCATTATGAAACTCGAATATCTATTCTAGGGCATATACAACGAGGGGGAAGTCCTACCTGCGCCGATAGAGTGCTTGGAAGCCGACTGGGCGTGGCGGCTATAGAAGGATTGCTCGAAGGAAAAGATGCGGTAATGGCAGGTATCAAAGCCAATCAAATTCATTATACGCCTTTTGAAGATGCTATCCAAAAACGAAATGAACTAGACGCACATTTGCTCAAAACAGCTACGATTTTGGCGATATAGAAACCTTTTCACTAATAGAAATACTTAAGTATGTTCAATAAAATAAAAACTCAAAATTTATTATATTTTCTATTTGCATTAACTTTAATTGAGTTCTTATCCTTCACATTTTTACCTCGATTTTTGGGTAGTTTAAATTGTGTATTATTGTTGTTTTCGGGTGTTTTTTCTTCAGTTTTTGCATATAAATTATATGAAAGAACGGATCTTAGAGAAAATTTTAATGTGAAATTTGAATACAGAAATAAGTTTGTCAATCATTTGATTTTCTTTGCATTAAGTGTTCTATTAATCATAGCTAGTTCTATTATTTTTAAAGAATTTCCTATAGATGCTAATGCTTCTGATATTGTCCCCTCGCTTCAGATATATATTGAACGATTTTTTAATGGAGAATTTCCATATAGTCCCATTCAGTTTAGTTCTTGGACAGTATATCCCAATTATTTTGTTTTAAGATGGATACCATTTATAATTCCAGAATTTTTACATATTGATTATAGATTTTTGCCTTTAATTTTATTTTTAGGACTTATTTGGATGATAAGAACAAAAGATAAGGTTGAAAAATTCGATATATTTTATTACATAACGTATCTATTACCCTATTTTTTACTTTTTCTAATATTGAAGTTCCAAAAAGATGAATTTGCTTTATCCGCTGAACTTTTAA
>JBIILY010000094.1:0-5460 GCA_044338225.1 Chitinophagales bacterium | reverse complement strand
GGATTGTTTTCTTGTAGCATGTTTTCATATAGTATAAATTTCTTTTCATGGTTTAATGAATATGAGGGTGCATTTAATTCGATACTCATCTTATTTAATATTCCAGCTTATCTTATTGTCTTGTTACAACAATTCTATCATAAAAGATATTTGAACTACATAGTATTATGTACTATAGTATTGTGTTTACCTTATTTTAGTATATTTTTAAATTATGAAGATACGAAGCACTATATTATGATATTTAATTTTTTAAATTTGCATTGGTGTTGTTTTATACTTAATAAAAAAATGAATTTATAAAAACTAAACTTATCTATATTTTAATGTATATCTTAGTTTTTAGCCCTGATAGAAGCGGTATCCTCTTTAGCATAGCGGAAGAGATACAAGCGGATAGCTCCGCTTCACGGAATTTACAACAAGATTAGCTCCAATAAATAATATTTTAGTCTTATAAAACATTTTATTTTTAGAATATTTGATATATATCCTTATCCTAAGAATATGAATTAGTTGAAAATGAATAATACAACTATAAAGAATATTTAAGTGGCGCATAAAGTGCGCGTATTATCTAATGACGACCTTGAACATTTTGGAATAGAAAATCCCTATTTTTAACTAAAAAATCCATACATTTGTTTACAGAAAATTATGGAGAATTATTTAAGTGAATTTAAGCGTTTAAAGGAGATTATGGATCTTCTTCGTGTGAAGTGTCCTTGGGACCAAAAACAAACCTTTGAGAGTTTGTCGCATTTGACTATTGAAGAAACCTACGAATTGTACGATGCACTCATGGAAAAAGATGCAAAACACATCAAAGAAGAAGTGGGCGATTTATTTCTTCATTTGGTTTTTTATAGCAAATTATTGCATGAATCCTCCAATATAGAGCTAGCAGATGTACTAAAATCCATAAACGATAAATTGGTATTTAGACATCCTCATGTTTTTGAGCATGACAATCCCATTTCAGAAGAAATGGTGAAACAGAATTGGGAAAAACTCAAGTTAAAAGAAGGTAGAAAATCGGTTTTGGAAGGTGTACCCAAATCGCTTCCTAGTATTGTAAAAGGCTGGCGTATTCAAGAAAAAGCCGCTCAGGTAGGATTTGATTGGGAAAATTACAGTCAAGTGCGAGAAAAATTAACGGAAGAAATTATTGAATTTGATGAAGCGATACAATCCAATGATATGGAACATGTAGAAGAAGAACTGGGCGATTTATTCTTTACATTAATCAATATGGCACGATTTTTAAAAATTGATCCTGAAAAAGCAGTACAAAAAGCCAATCAGAAATTTATTAAGCGTTTTCAATACATTGAAAACCATGCAGAAAAACCAATAAATGAATTGACTATCAACGAAATGGAATCACTATGGCAAAAAGGAAAATAAAAACGTTAATACAATTGGCTATTCAACAAAAAAAAGTATACATTACTTTTTATTTGTTGTTTTCCATCTTATTTCTTCATATTGCCATTCCCAAAATTTGGCCTTTTGAACTCAATGGGATTTCCAAAGTAGAGAAAATTCAAGAAGAATTAAATCGTTTTTATTTGTATTTTGAAAATGATCAGCACTCGCTTAGTTTATATACTTTTAAAAATATTACAGCAAAAAAATTGAATAAATTAAATCAAGAAATTTATTTAATTCAAAATTACAACCTAGATTCTTCAAAAAACTACAAACTGATTTTTTGGTCAAAAAATGCATTGAATTTAAGTCAAGAAGAAATTGAAAAAAGTATCGATGCGCCTTATATCAAAGAGGATGCCTGGATTATTTATTCAAAAAAAGATGATGAAAATCGAATTGTATCAAGTATCATAAAAATAAGCGATTTAGTTGAAAGTCATTGGCGTACTAATACTTATTTATTTGAAAAAGATTTTAAATTTGCAAATTATTATATCAATACAACCTTATGTAAAGATAAAGACTATAAAATTATTTCTCCAGAAGGTAAATTTCTATTCAACATAGAAAAAAATGACTTAAAAGGAGATATAGATATTCTATTTTCTATTTTCTTTTTCATTATAGAAGGGATATTATTATTATATTTCTTGAGAAATTTTTTCAAAATTATTTCCATTCGATTCCCTATTTCTAGTGTATTGGCTATGATGATTATTTTATTTGGAATCAGACATTTTATGATTTCATTTAAACAGCCCACTTTTTTATATAAACTTAAGATTTTTAACTCATCTTTATACACAGGTTCCAGTTTAAATCCCACACTGGGCGACTTTTTAATTTTTATATTAATCGATTTATTTTTAATTCAATTTTTTTACAACCGCGTGTTTTTTGACACCGCAAAACTAAAAAAATATAAAATTGGCTTTTTGGTTCATACATTAGTCATTATTTTCTTTTTAGGCGAAGTTCTTTCAATAGTTAAAATATTTGAACGTATTGTATTAGAAAGTTCTATTTGGTTCAATTTCAACTATTTCCCTAGAATTACAATATACAGTATTCTCGGATTGACTATTTTATTGCTTAGTTTTTCAAACTACTTTTTATTGGCAAAAAAAGGGATGAAGGAAATTTCAAAAATCCCAATGAGCAATCTAAAAAGATTCAATTCTTTTGCCTTGGTACTTATAATTATACTAGGAGCGTTTTATAAATTTCATTTAGCGCCTCATTTTATAATGATCTCTTTTATTATCTATTTGTCTATCCTTACTCTTTATCTAAGGATTTTTATTGATAATAAAAGTAATATTTCTAATATATTTTTCTTCATCTTATTCGCCTCTACCATTTCTACTTTTTTGCTCAATCATTTTAATGCTCGAAAGGAAACAGCCGTCATGGAATCTTTTGCCAGTGAGATCGTATTTGGGAAAGATTTACATACTCAAAATATTCTTCTCAATCATTTGAAATGTAAAATTGTTTTCAAGCATCAATGCAAAGATACTTTGGAGATAAAAAACATCAAAATTGATACAATATATAAATCTCAGACCTCGGATTGGTTGAAAATGCTAACCAATGCAAAACCGATTATGGGCGATCCTAGCTTTCAAGTTTTTATGGTCGATGAACCCAACAATAAATTCTATTTAATTGATAATTGTAATGAAGATTTATTGTATAAAGTCTCTCCTATCAATTACTTAAATAAATTGAATAGAAATGTAAAAAACAATATTAATGAAGAAATCATTGGCGAAAATTCTATAAATTATTCTATCTATAAATCCGATACATTAATTGAATACACAGGGACTTATCCATTCAACTATACCTTTAACTATCAATTAAATACAAAAAATGAGATCCTAGAATCTCCGGAAACCGAGAATTTCGTCAATAAAGTTTATAGTTTTGGGAATAATATCAAAGTTGTTTTGAATACATATTCCATCCAACCTATTTCTACCTTTGCTTTGTTTTCATATATCTTTTGTTTCAATCTCATCTTATTTTCATTTTATTATATCGTAATATTTATTCTCAAGCTATTCTATTTCAAAGGAATGCACAAAAGATTGATTCAAGGAATTTCTTTGAGAAATAAAATTACATCCATGATTATTGGATTAATTTTTTCTATATTTTTAAGTATTGCCGTTATTAGCTATTCCAATCTGAAAAGCAAAACAGAAGAATACAAAAAAGAATATTTGCTAAATAAACTCAATTCTATTCAAAATTCGTTAAGCTTTTTTATCAAAGGAAAGAATTTTAATGAAATTTCTGAAGAAGAGAAAAAACATGAGTTAAAAAATTATCTAGAAAAACTAGCGCTCAACAATAATATCGAAATAGGGCTGTATAATCTTGATGGCAATGAGTATTTACATTCAAAAATGATGAGTATCAAAGGGCCTTTTGTCCGCTCCGAAGTTATGAAAAACATCGTAGAAAATAAAGTAAAATCTTTGTCAAAAGTAACTTTAGATTCAAAGAATAAGATCTACGAGGCCTATTCACTTGTATTTCCGAACAATACAAAGAACAATTTTATCATTTTATTGCCCCTAAAAGAAAATGCCAGCTGGATGAAAAGCGATGTTTCCAACTTTATTGTTTCGCTTATCAATATTTATGTATTTCTTTTCTTGTTAGCAATTATTGTGGCGTATTGGCTATCGCATACCATTACCGAACCGCTTAAAATGCTGATTTCCAAGATTTCAAAGATTAGACTTTCTTCCAATAATGAAATCATAGAATATGAAAATAGAGATGAAATTGGGCAATTGGTACGTCAATATAACAAACTGGTCAAAAGCTTAGACCTGAGCGTAAAACAATTGGCATATAATGAACGAGAACAAGCGTGGCGCGAAATGGCAAAACAAATAGCCCACGAAATTAAAAATCCTTTGACGCCCATGAAGCTTCGTATTCAATATCTCCAACGAAAAATTAAAGATGGCGAAGAAGATTTAAGCGATTTGACGCTCAATGTATGCAATACGCTGATAGAACAAATTGATAATTTAAGTGGAATTGCCTCTGCTTTTTCTAGTTTTGCAAAATTAAAGGACTCCGTACTGGAAGTGACCGATTTAATTCCGTTAATTCAAAATATTACGAATTTATTTGATAATATAGAAAATACTACGGTCAATTTTCAAACCAACTTAGAAGCTGCACCCGCCAATATTGATAGAGAACAAATGATCAGTTGTCTAAACAATATTATTAAAAATGGCATTCAATCTTCTCAAATGAGTCAAAAAGATCAAGCTATTATTGATATTGCTTTGATAGAAACCAATAAACGATTCAAAATCTTGATCAAAGACAATGGAAATGGAGTTCCAGAAGATTTAATTGAGAAAATTTTTGAGCCCAATTTCACGACCAAATCTTCTGGAACAGGATTAGGATTGGCTATTACTAAGAAATTTATTGAACAAATGCATGGAGAAATTCATTTGGAAAGCAACTTTGGTGAAGGCGCATTATTTACGATTATTTTTAAAAAACATGGGTAATTATAATACACATAGCTACTTCAAAGGCTTTGTTTCA
This sequence comes from Chitinophagales bacterium, assembly GCA_044338225.1. Lineage (GTDB taxonomy): Bacteria > Bacteroidota > Bacteroidia > Chitinophagales > JADJOU01 > CHPMRC01. The sequence continues at coordinate 438 of JBIILY010000094.1, read as the reverse complement.
TATCTCAAAGCAGAAAAAAATCAATCTAAAAATACCATTCAGGCGTATTTGAATGATTTGGAAAAGTTATTTGTTTATTTGGAACAAGATTATCCCCAGCTCAGTATTGCCAAGACGGATAAAACCCATTTAGAAGGCTTTCTAATCTATCTCAACGAACATTATACATTGAGTGCCGCCACCCAAGCGCGTATCATATCAGGAATTAAATCTTTCTTCAACTACCTCGTGTATGAAAATGAAATTCAACAAAGCCCAGCCGATTTGATAGAAACCCCCAAAACAAAACGAAAACTCCCCGATACGCTTTCTTTTGAAGAAATCGAAAAAATGCTGAACGCCATTGATATGTCCAATGAATCGGGGACACGAAATAGAGCTATGCTGGAAATTTTATACAGCAGCGGACTTCGAGTTTCGGAGTTGTGTGAACTCAAA
>JBIILY010000093.1:0-5499 GCA_044338225.1 Chitinophagales bacterium | reverse complement strand
TTTCAGTATTCAAGGTTTTGTAGAAATATTGCTTGATGGAGGTTTGGAGGACGAACAAATCAATAAAAAATATTTGGAAAAAATTTCAAAAAATTCTAACAGATTGATTGAAATTGTTGAGGATTTGATATTAATTTCACAGGTGGAAAGTAATCAGTTAAAGCTCAATATAGAGAAATTTCATTTATATGAATTGTGTCTCAATGTAATAGATACTTTAATTGATTTGGCACATCAAAAAAACACGAAAGTGGAAATAAAAGATGAACAATTTATCCATTTTCTTGTTCAAGGAGATAAGCAAAAATTATTTCAAGTTGTACATAATTTAATAGAAAATGCCATTTTTTACACCCCTAATGATTCAAAAATTTCCATTCGATTTTTTGACATGGAATCTTATGTCATGGTGGAGGTTGCGGATAATGGACAAGGTATAGATGAGGTTCATCTCTCTCGAGTTTTTGAACGATTTTATCGTATAGACAGCGACAGAAATCGAAAAAAAGGCGGTTCGGGATTGGGTTTGAGTATTGTTAAAAAAATATTGGAAGCACACGGACAAACAATACAAGTAGAAAGTACTGTTGGAAAAGGTACTCGCTTTACCTTTACGTTGGAAAAAGCCTAAGAAATAATTCAATCTCACTATCTTTGATTTTCAAATTCATAAATAAATGAAATCATTTAAAAATAAAGTGGTGTGGGTAACGGGCGCATCGTCTGGAATAGGATTGGCTTTTGTGGAGCAGCTTGTTTTAGCCAATGCAAAAGTAGTCTTATCGGCACGTAATGAAGATAAACTTTTGGAAATACAAAAACGCCTCCAACTTACCGATGCAAATTCGTTGGTATTGCCTTTAGATATTACGTCAAAAGAAGACTTTTCAGAAGAAGTAAATCGTGTGATTCAACATTTTGGTCAAATAGATGTTTTGATAAATAATGCGGGGATTTCGCAGCGAAGTGGCATAGATCAAACCCAATTTCAGGTATATAAGCAATTGATGGAGGTTAATTTTTTTGGAACGATCGCCTTGTCTTTGAGCGTTTTGCCTGTTTTTGTAAAACAAAATGATGGACAGTTTGCGGTCATTAGTAGTATTTCGGGAAAATTAGGTTCTCCAAAACGTGCGGGATATTGTGCTTCCAAGCACGCATTACACGGATTTTTTGATGCGTTGCGTTCGGAATATTTTGAAAAAAATATAAGAGTTACGATGATTTGCCCGGGGTATATTCAAACTGAAATTTCGCTGAATGCACTGGATTTTGATGGACAAAAATTCAATAAAGCCGATACCAATCAAAAAAATGGATTGTCTCCCGAAACTTGTGCCAAAAGAGGATTAAATGCTATTTTGCAACAAAAAAATGAAGTGTATATAGGAAAAAAAGAAGTAATAGGAGTCTATCTAAAACGCTTTTTTCCTGATTTGCTTGCTAGAATTGTGCGTAATCATGCGCCGAGATAGATTTATGTTCAATTTATAATAATATTCTACCCCTCACTCTCCAAAAGCTCATTGTAAAAAGCTTCCAAATCGTTTTTTAATTGGTCGTATTTTTTGTACATAGGGGAATCTTTTTCAGCTTTTTCTATAAAACAAATATTAGTTGTTTATCTTTGGGTTTTTAAATAAAAAAACTAAGAATAAACCAATTTAAAGTAGTTGTAAAATGAACAAGAAAATAATCGAGCTAAATTAAACCTAAAGCAATGACCCACGAAGTGATAATGAAATCCTTTGAAAATAAATATAGTTTGAATATTATTTTTTTGAGAATTGCATTTGACAAACAAAAAACAAATAAATAAACAGATGAAAAAACTTTCAATTTTAATTCCTGCTTATAATGAGTCCAAAACAATATTTTTAATATTGGATAAAATTAAAAATTCAAATTTGCCTAATATTGAAAAAGAAATAATAATTGTAAACGATTGTTCGGTTGACGATACAGAGGATGCTATTTTCTCATATATCAATAATAATAAAGAAATTAATATTACATATTTTAAACATGAAACAAACTTAGGCAAGGGGGCTGCAATTAATACTGCTATCTCGAAAATGACAGGAGATTTTGCAATTATTCAAGATGCTGATTTAGAATACGATCCTAATGAATATCAAATTTTACTTAACCCAATTCTAGAGGGATATGCAGATGTCGTATATGGAAGTAGATTTATAGGTGGCAAACCACATAGAATATTGTTTTTTTGGCATTCAATCGGCAATAAGCTTCTTACTTTTCTGTCTAATATGACCACAAATCTCAATTTAACTGATATGGAAACTTGCTATAAATTGTTTAGAAAAGAGATTATATCTCAAATATCTATAGAGGAAAAAAGATTCGGAATTGAACCTGAAATAACTGCAAAAATTTCAAAAATTGAAGGGGTGCGAATTTATGAAGTTGGAATTTCATACTATGGACGCACATATGATGAAGGTAAAAAAATTGGATGGAAAGATGGATTTGAAGCTATTTGGTGTATTCTTAAATATGGCTTATTTAGATAGTTAGGGCTTGCTGTATGATGTGTAATTGACTCAAAATCTATATATTATATATTTTGTTAAAATTCATAAAACTTAAATTGATCCACAGAGTCAATCTTTTTATATTTGGTCTCAATTTGTGTTACTAATATTCCATGCGAAACAGGAAAGACAGAATCACGAATAAATTGTTGATCGCGATAATAAAAATTACCAATTTGATCCATACGATCCCAACAGATAGAGCTGTCCACCACTTTTTTAGATTTTTGAAATGCTAAAGGACTCATCTCAGTATAATAAATTAAATATATATAAGGCATATTGCCTGATTGTTCTATTATTATTGGGGTATTACTTTTTTTGTAATCCTTTAGTTTTGAATATAATTTTACTAAATTGTTTTGAAAACCAGTAAATCTAGTGTCGTGATTGTATGCAAAAGAAAATTGAACTATAAAACAAATTAATAATGTAATAGCTATTAATTTTATATGTTTTGAATAATTATAGATTCCTATGGATATAAATAACCCGATAAAAAACATTAGGTATGGATTTCGTAAAAAATTAACATTAGTAAAAGTAATGGCTTCCGCAAATGAGCCTAACCAGTATACACCAATAATTGACCAGAAGAAAGATGATTTTACGATATCTCTTTTTACAAAAAACAAATAAATACCAATGATAAAGAAAGGAAACTGAATAAATAAAAAGAATAAATTACAATTGTGTTCAAAAACTGGAAAAGATAGAAACCAATGTTTGATGTCAAAAAGCGAAATGAGTGGGTTTTGAAAAAATGTAAAAATATATTCAACTACTTTGAGTTTAGTCGGCACTGTATTTGCTGCTCTTCCCGCAAATTTTTCGGGATATTTAAAAATGATATAAATTTGTGGAAGCACAATGATTAATGCGGATAAACCTAAAATAAATATATGCTTGTATTTTTTTGATTTTAACAAATAAATAGATATTAAAATTATAATTAAAGGGGCAATTAATTTAGGTGCTTGATAGGCATATACAGATATTCCAAATGAACACCCTATTGCTAGAACCCATTTCCAATGATTTGATTCATAATAGCGCAACCAAAAATATAATCCTAGTAACATGGTTGTGAAATTTATTGAAGTTGTTTCAAACGCTTGGCTTGTACTAAGTATGTGTATGGGGGCAAAAACCATTGTCCAAAAAAAATATTTACCAAATTTTTGATTTACTAAAATTCTTCCAATATGAAAAGTGAGCCATAAACTTCCTAGTCCAATCATTGAACTAATAATTCGACATCCATACGTTCCAATATCAAACAGATAATGTCCCAATGCAAAAATCCAAAAAAGTAAAGGTGGTCTATTGTCTCCAGCCCCCAATGAACGATAAATAAGATTGTTTGGTGATTGCCAACGATCTGTTCCCGTTTCAACAATCGATTTGGCATCATAGATAATGGTCAATTCATCTTGATTAATCATTGGTAAATAATAATATATAGCAATTAGTCTTAAAATAAATGCTACCGCCAATCCAAAAAATATATTATTTGAATATTTATCTAAAAAATCAAATATCTTATCTTTCATATATTTAGGTTTTGTTTAATTTTTGAACTTGATTTTATGTAATCTATTGATATTTAATAAAATAAGGATAGTCGTGTATTGAATCTTATCCTTCACTCTCCAAAAGCTCATTGTACAACACTTCCAAGTCATTTTTCATCTGTTCGTATTTTTTATACAATAAAGGATCTTTTTCGGCTTTTTCAATGAAGTCGGGCTCATACATTTTTTCTTCGTACGCTTTGATTTCTTTCTCCAATTTTTCAATGCGTTGTTCTAATTTAGCATTGTTTTTTGGCGCGGGTTTTTGATTTTGTTGTTGCGGGGTAGGCGCTTTCTTCTCAGGCTGAGGCGTACCGCTTTTTTCCGATTCAAACTGACGGAATGAATCTACTTTTTTCTTTTCCAAAAATTCATCAATCGTTCCCAAGTACTCTTTGATACCATCGGGTGTAAATTCGTAGGTTTTATTGGTAAGTCCTTGTAGAAAATCTCTGTCGTGGCTCACAACGATAAACGTCCCTTCAAAATTTTGAATGGCTTTTTTCAATACATTTTTACTTCGAATATCTAGGTGATTGGTAGGCTCATCTAAAATAAGGAAATTGTATGGCGTCAACATCAGCTTGCACAATGAAAGACGACCTCTTTCCCCTCCGCTCAATACACGTACTTTTTTATCTACATCTTCGCCACTAAATAGAAATGCGCCCAAAAGCGAACGAACTTGCGTTCGCATATCTCCCACGGCTTCTTCGTCTATAGTTTCAAATACCGTTTTATTGTTGTTCAAATCCACTGCTTGATGTTGTGCAAAATATCCTTTCAGAATATTGTGTCCCCATTTTACTTCACCATCATAAGCGTCGATATCATTTGCTAGAATTTTGGCAAGGGTAGATTTTCCCATTCCATTTTTGCCTACAAAGGCTATTTTATCGCCTCGATGTACTTCAAAACTAAATCCTTTGATTACATTTTTATCGCCATAATTTTTCTTTACTTCCATGGCTTCCAAGATAACTTTTCCCGAATGTTGTGCTTTTTGGAAGCGAATATTCATTTGCGTATTGTCTTCGTCTTCTACTTCTATCACCTCCATTTTATCCAATTTTTTAATCAAAGATTGGGCAAAACTGGCTTTATTAGCTTTGGCTCTAAAACGATCAATATTTCGTTCAATTTGCTTGATTTGTTCTTGTTGATTTTTAAAAGCATTATTCAATTGTTCGCGTCGCTCCTTTCGAAGTTCCAGATACGTGCTATAATTAGCATTATAATCCTCAATTTTCCCCAAAGTAACTTCAATCGTTCTATTGGTAACGGCATCTAGGAATGCAATATCGTGCGATACTAGGATTACAGCACTTTTATACTCTTTTAGGAAATTTTCAAGCCAATAAATACTCTCA
>JBIILY010000092.1:0-5508 GCA_044338225.1 Chitinophagales bacterium | reverse complement strand
ATTTGGGCAATTTCTCGAACATTCACCATACTGCGAAAGAGATATAGTAGTGCCAAACAATCTTGTAACCCACGATGAAGAAGGCGAATTTTTGGTTTATATCAAGAAAAACCAAACCATGTTCCCGACATATTACAAGTATCATCCATTTGATGCTATTGGCTGGGACGGATATCACTACCCTTATATTTTCTCTATCTTTAATTTTGAACCTATTACAGGGCGTATTCACATGCCTCCTCCTATTCACCAAACTTGGGATGGCAAAGACTTTGTGATTTGTAGTTTTGTGCCTAGAATGTACGATTATCATCCAATGTCGGTTCCTGCGCCATATCATCATGCCAATGTAGACAGTGATGAGGTATTGTACTACGTAGATGGCGATTTTATGAGTAGAAATAATGTAGAAAAAGGAATGTTTACCCTCCATCCCATCGGGATTCCTCATGGGCCTCACCCAGGAGCTATTGAGCGAAGTTTGGGCAAAAAAGAAACGCAAGAATTAGCGGTAATGATAGACACTTTCAAGCCACTAAAACTTACAAAATTTGCCACTGAAATAGAATTTAACGACTACGCATACAGCTGGGTTCATTAAAATAATAAACATAAGCCTTGACATTGTTCAAGGCTTTTTTTATGAATTTGAAATGATTTGTATTTTTTTAATTTTTTAAAAGTATCTTACTTCGATTTTGCTTGTATGGCAACTTGATAAATTGCCCACTCGTGATCAAAAAATTTGACCAAATAATAACCAGTTTTATTGAAAACCAATGGGGATTTTGCGCAGAATTTTTGCCGCAACCCCTTATAGATAGACTACGAAATCATCTTTTAAAAATCTATGAATCCGATTTGTTTCTTGATGCAAGTATTGGAATACAAGCTTCAAAAACTCAAAATCAAACAATACGAAATGATAAAATCAAATGGCTCAGCCGTTCAAACAACCATCATATTGAAAATGAATTTTTGAACATCATGGATGATTTTGTCGTTCACTTGAACGCTACTTGTTTTACAGGTATTACAAATCATGAATTTCATTTTTGTCATTATGAAAAAGGCAATTTTTATAAAAAACACCTGGATCAATTCAAAGGAAACAATATAAGAGCCTTTAGTATTATTCTGTATCTCAACCCTTTTTGGAAAGAAAGCGACGGAGGCAAGCTAAAATTTTTTATTGATCATAAAACACTAGAAATAGCCCCAAAAGAGAATTCCATGATATTTTTTAATAGTCAAACGATGGAACATGAAGTGCTTGAAACGCATGTTCCTAGACTCAGCATTACGGGATGGCTTCGAAGGGATTAGTTTGATTTATTGGAAAAAGCTTCCAAGTAATCAAAAAAGATAAAACTAAATAACTGATTACAAAAAATCCAGAAAAGCTCATTAGTTCAAAAGTATGAAACCACGAACCATAACAGATCCAAATTCCCATTCCAAAGAGCATTTTGATGCCATTAAATAATACAGCTTTTGGGTTTACATTCATTTGCTCCGTAGTGCTATAGACTATAGAAAATATAAATAATCCATAGATATAAATTTTGGGAATGCCTAGCGTTCCGATATTTCCCAAAAAATGAAAAAGGAAAAAAGCCGTTAAGAAAAATTGAGCTACAATCCATACAAATTGCGGTTTGGTCAATAGGGTTGAGTATTTTTGCATATCATACACATTCTCAATCTTATAGATTGGCGCAGTTTTCTCTAATTCGCTAGGACGCCAGCCCGTTGGCTTGAACCATATATTCCATTTATCCTTCCAGTTTTTGACTGCAATGGCATCACGAACCAATAAAGATAAATGTTGAAAATTGATATGTATCGGATTCCACGTATGAGCAGGTCTGGTAATTCCATAGACCGCAGGAACATTGGGCAATTCTTCTTGAAACGTACCAAACAATTTGTCCCAAAATATAAAAATTTGGCTGTGATTTTTATCAATATATTCGGGATTAATAGCATGATGCACGCGATGATGCGAAGGCGTTACGATTATTTTTTCCAAAATCCCCATTTTGTCTATATGCTGTGTATGATACCAAAATTGCATAAAAAGATGAATGGGAAGTATAGTAGCAACCACCTGTGCAGGAACACCCAAAATAGCAGCAGGAATGAGTAAAAACGTAAAAAGATTTACAAAGCTAGAGATGGATTGGCGCAGAGCACACGCTAGATTGAACTCTTCTGAGCTATGATGAATAGCGTGTTTATTCCAAAAAAAATTGATTTGATGTGCCCAACGATGCACCCAATATCCCTGAAAATCAATAATAATAAAAGCAATTATATAGACCAAAACCGTATTGGGGATAGAAAAGAGCGCTAATTTATTTGCCAAAAATTCATAAGAAACCAATGTAACGGAAATCTTCAATATATCTTTAACAATATTTGTGATGCCCGAGTACAAGCTAGATATAGCATCGATAACAGGCACGGTGTCCTTTTTTACATAATGTCCATACGCTTTTTCTATACCAATCAAACCCAAGAAAATGGGAATAGCAATTAATAAAATTTGCGCATACTGTTGCATATTACATTATTTTATAATCAAATAATGAGCAATAGTTTGATTATTTATTCAACTTTGCCCACGTATCTTTTAGCGTTACGGTTCTATTGAAAATGATATGAGAGGAGGTAGCATTTTTATCCAATACAAAATATCCTTTTCTCAAGAATTGAAAATATTCACCCAATTTGGCATCTTTCAATGACGGTTCAATATAAATTTTAGAGATAATTTCTAATGATTTTTCATTGATAAAATCCTTAAAATCGCCTTCTTCGCTAGATGGATTTTCTACTTTGAACAATCTGTCGTAGAGTCTGCATTCCGCTTCTACTGCCGATTTGGCACATACCCAATGTATAGTTCCTTTTACGTGGATGCCACTGGTGTCCGAACCACTTTTACTCTCAGGGATATAGCTCGCTTTTATTTCTACTACATTTCCTTCGCTATCTTTTACAAAATCATTGCATTGAATGATATAAGCGCTTTTGAGTCTAACGGTAGCGCCAGGAGCCAGTCTAAACCATTTTTTTTCGGCCTCTTCTTTAAAATCTTCGCGCTCTATCCATAATGTATTTGAAAAAGGAATTTCTCTAAAACCACCTTGTTCATCTTCGGGATTATTTTCGCTTTTTAGAAGTTCTGTTTTGTCCGCATCATAATTGGTAATTGTCAATTTGATAGGATCCAAAACCGCCATGACACGCTTCGCTTTTTTGTTCAAATCTTCTCTAAGACAAAATTCCAACAACCCTACATCTACCATATTTTCACGCTTTCCAATTCCTATACGAGTACAAAATTCTCTAATACTTTCTGGGGTATAGCCTCTTCTTCGAAGTCCACTTATAGTAGGCATTCGAGGATCGTCCCAGCTATCTACAAATTTTTCTTGAACCAATTGCAACAATTTTCGTTTGCTGGTAACGGTATAATTGATATTTCTTCGGGCAAATTCATATTGCTTGGATGGATAAATTTCCAATTTTTCTATCAACCAATCATACAATTCTCTATGGGGAATAAATTCCATAGTACATATTGAATGGGTTATATTTTCTATGCTGTCACTTTGTCCATGTGCAAAATCATACATAGGATAAATACACCAAGTGTTGCCCGTACGGTGATGATGCGCATGTTTGATTCTGTATATAATTGGGTCGCGCATAAGCATATTGACATGCTGCATATCAATTTTTGCACGAAGCGTTTTGGCACCATCAGGAAATTCCCCATTCTTCATTGCTTGAAAAAGGGCTAAATTTTCTTCAATACTTCTATTTCTATATTGATTTTCGCTACCTGGCTTGGTTGGCGTTCCTTTTTGTGCTGCTATTTCTTCGCTGGAGCTGTCGTCTATATAAGCCAATCCTTTATTGATAAGCGTAATAGCATATCCGTACAATGTATCAAAATAATCGCTGGCATACAGTTCATCTTTCCATTCAAATCCCAACCATTTGATGTCATTTTTGATACTTTCTACAAATTCTGTGTCTTCTGTAGTGGGATTCGTATCGTCAAAACGGAGATTGGTATATCCGGGAAACGTCTTTGTAAGCCCAAAATTGAGGCAAATACTACTCGCGTGTCCTAAATGCAAATATCCATTGGGTTCGGGAGGGAATCGAGTCACGATAGACTGATATTTTCCCGATTTTAAATCATTTTCTATTATATCCTCCAAAAAATTATTGGAGCCGTGCTCTTCACTCATCGTTTACTTCTTTTTTTTATCTTTTCCTTTCGTATCTTTCTTAGATTTTTTAGAATCTTTGGTCGTTTCTTTTTTACCTTTTTTGGCTTTTTTAGATTTTTTGGAAGGCTTTTCGTCAGCGTTATTATCTTTCTTTCCTTTTTTTCCTTTTTTCTTTTTATCTTTTTTGGCTTGAAGACGCTCTTCTTTTTCCAATTTCAAACGCTCTTTTTTGCTCAGTTTTTTCCCATTTTTCCCACGCAGTTTTTTATTTTTTCTAGCTTCTTCACGTTCTTCACGCTGTATGCGAAGACGCTCTTTTTTGCTCAGTTTTTTCCCATGCTTGTAACGGCTATGTTTCGAACTACTATAGCGAGAACTACCATTGTCCTCATTTGAATTATAATTTCTAGAAGGTGGCGGCGGTGAGATAGAATTTTCAGAACGAGAAAATTGTGAGTAATACGTCAATTTATCGCCACTTTGATTAGTAAATACCAACTCATTTCTTCCAGGGAAATACTCTACCAAATGCAACTGAGATAATGCTTGAAAATAAACCGCTTCATTCAAAGATAGATTGGCACAAGCCATTCTAGTGGATAATATATTGCCAAATTCTATGGAATTATTATTAAGTGTAAATTTGGTGTGATACGCATTACAACCTCCATTTCCTCTAATATTGCCTCCGCTAAACTGCATAGTAGGCGCATCGCTGATATTGTTAGAAAAATCATATACCATACCGCTAATCGTAGCTACTTTCAATCTCCAAAACTTATTGGACAAATCGTCTATGGTCTGCGCTTGGGCAAATAAGCTAATGCTTAATAAAGTCAATATCAATAATTGCTTAAATCTCATGATGTTATTATTTTAATAAATGATCAATTTCTTCGGCTAAAGCTTTGTCTTTTTCGGTTACGATATTGCCTGCATCGTGTGTGGTCAGCTCAATTCGCACTTTGTTATATACATTGAACCAATTGGGATGATGATTGTGTTTTTCGGCTAGAAAAGCCACCTGAGTCATAAACCCAAAAGCCGCGATAAAATCCGCAAACTCAAATTCTCTCACCCATTTATTATCTATTTCTTGCCACATATCCCCTGTTTTATGAAGCCAAAAGCTGTTTTACAATCTTAGAAATAGTCCCACCATCTGCTTTTCCAGCAAATTCTTTATTGGCAGCACCCATTACTTTTCCCATTTCTTTTGCATCGGTTACGCCCAAATCGCTGATAATTTTTTGGATCA